>DMBA01000146.1 GCA_003446315.1 Ruminococcus sp.
AAGATCGGCGTGATGTACGGCAATCCCGAAACGACAACCGGCGGCAGAGCACTCAAATTCTATGCCTCTGTGCGTATGGAAGTGCGCAAGGGCGAGGCGATCAAGGACGGCGCGGAACAGATCGGCAGCCGCACAAGAGTCAAGATCGTGAAAAATAAGGTCGCTCCGCCGTTCAAAGAATGTGAATTCGATATGATGTACGGAAAGGGTATTTCCCGCATCGGTGAGGTGCTCGATCTCGCTACGGATCTCGATATCATTCACAAAAGCGGTTCGTGGTTCAGCTACGGCGACCGGAAACTCGGTCAGGGCAGAGATGCCGTCAAAGCAATCCTTGAATCAGAACCCGATTTTGCAAAGGAAGTCGAAGAGAAGATCCTGGAACAGAAAGACAGCATTCTCCTCGTTTCTAAGAAGAATAAAAAAGATGCTGCCGTCAAAAATGCCAAAACAAAAGCCGATGAAGCCATCGCCGATACCGGTGCTGCGTTGGATGCCGTCGGTGATGACCTCGGCGATGACAGCTTCGAGGAGTTCGCTCCGGAAGAATAAGCAAATCCGCAGAATATGAAAATATTGGAAATTGTGCCCGCAAAAGGCAAATTGTTTGAAATCCGATTCGATGGGGACAGAAAACTCTGGCTGCACGCCGATCTTGTGCAGTCAGAATTTCTGCGTATCGGCGATGATCTCTCAGAAGAACGGATCGCTGCACTCAAAGCCCGTGCAGCAGAACATCGTGCGTATGAATATGCACTGTATCTGCTCGAAAAACGTGCGTATTCCTATCGGGAACTCTATGATAAACTGATGTCGGCTCCCGATGCGCAGGAAGATGCCGTGCTCATCGCGCTGGAAAAACTGACCCGCTATGGGTTTGTCAATGATGCGCGGTATGCCGAATCCCTCGCAAGACATTATGTTGAAGGGAAAAAATTCGGCATCCGCAGAGCTGCTTATGAAATGAAACACCGCGGGCTTTCACAGGAAGATATCGACGATGCGCTGCTCGAATATGACGATGCAGAACGCATCTCCGAACAGCTTCTGGAGCTGCTGCAAAAAAAATATGCACGGTATCTCAACGATCCCGATGACCGCAAGGCAACCGAAAAGGTCACGGCGGCACTCGTGCGGCGCGGGTTTACCTATCAGCAGATCCGTTATGCGATAGAAGACTATTATGCATGGCTGGAAGAACAACAGGACTGACGGCGGGGAAAGTGCCGCCGTCGGATTTATCATGAGGGATGCCGGCAGGACGTTTGAAAACGGCTATACGCAGAACGCCTGAATACGGCGAATAACCAGAAACGGGAGAGCATTATGATTGTCAGTATGGTATCACTTGGCTGTGCCAAGAATTTAGTGGATTCGGAGCGGATGCTTGCGCTCCTGAAAGCGGGCGGTTATGTTTTGACTGCGGATCCCGCAGATGCCGACATTGCCATTGTGAATACCTGCGGATTTATTCAGTCCGCTAAGGAAGAAGCAATTGAAACAATCTTGCAGCTCGCAGAACTCAAGCAGAACGGTTCCCTCAAACGGATCATCGTGACGGGATGTCTCGCCGAGCGCTATAAGGATGAGGTCGCGGAACAGTTTCCCGAAGCAGATGCGGTCATCGGGATCGGCGATCAGACCGAGATCGTGAACGTCCTTGACCGCGTGACAGAAGGCGATCGTGTTACCCGCTTTGCACCGAAATGTAATATGCCGCTGACCGGCAGACGTATCCTTGCTACACTCCCGTTCTTTGCATATCTGAAAATCGCTGAGGGATGTTCCAATGGCTGCACCTATTGCGCCATTCCTGCCATTCGCGGCAAATATCGCTCTGTTCCCATGGAAGATGTGCTTGCAGAAGCAAGAGAACTCGCTGCATCCGGTGTCACGGAACTGGTCGTGATTGCGCAGGATACCACCCGATACGGCGAGGATCTCTACGGCGTTTCCAAACTGCCGGAACTGCTGCGTGCCCTCTGCCGCATCGACGGTTTCCATTGGATCCGCGTGCTGTATTGCTATCCGGAACGCATTACCGATGATCTCATTGATGTCATTGCTGAAGAACCGAAAATCGCAAAATATATGGATATCCCCATTCAGCATTGCAATGCGGAAGTGCTCAAAAATATGCGCAGAAAAGGCTGCGACCGTGATATGCTGCGGGCACTGTTTCATAAACTGCGTGCGAAGATCCCGCAGATCACACTGCGTACAACGCTGCTTGTCGGGTTCCCCGGCGAAACAGATGCGCAGTTTACGCAATTGGCAGAATTTGTGCAGGAAATGCGCTTCGACCGCATGGGCTGTTTCCCTTATTCCGAGGAAGAAAATACCGTTGCTGCACGCATGGAGAATCAGGTGGATGAGGATGTGCGGCAGCATCGCGCAGAATTGCTCATGGAACAGCAAATGCAGATCGCTGCGGAATTGAATGCGGCGCGTGTCGGTTCGGAAACGGAAGTCGTTGTGGAAGGCTTCGACCGGCAGCAGGGCATGTGGATCGCACGCTCACAAGCCGAAGTGCCCGATATCGACGGCAGAATCTATCTCACCGGTGCGCCGGATCAGAAATTCGAGATCGGTCAGTTCGTTCCCGTTCGCATTACAGATACAGTTGATGATTATGATTTGATAGGAGAGGTGACGGCACGTTGAATACGCCGAATAAACTGACGCTGCTGCGTGTGTGTTTGGTTCCTGTTTTTGTGCTCTTTTTCTATATCCCGATCCCTGCACATTATCTGATCGCTTTGCTGGTCTTTGTTGCAGCTTCCATTACCGATGCCGTTGACGGGCATCTCGCACGGAAAAACGGGCAGGTGACCGATTTTGGAAAGTTTCTCGATCCGCTGGCTGATAAAGTGCTCGTTGTGACCGCGCTTTCTTGTCTGTTGCAGCAGCGGAAACTCAATATTATCGTGTTTTTGCTGATCGTGGCACGGGAATTTATGGTCTCGGCACTTCGCCTTGTGGTCGCCGGAAAGGGGACTGTTGTGCCTGCCGGTTTCGCCGGAAAACTCAAAACGGCTTTTACCATGATCGCTTTGATCGCGGATCTGGTGTATTGGTCGTTCCGGCTCGATTTTTCTGCCTTCGGTCTGGCGATCCCTGCCGGCGTGTTCTCTGTGATTGAGATCGTGCTTGCCGTCTTGTTCTGGATCGCTGCCGGTTTGACCGTTTGGTCAGGCGGAGAATATCTGGTGCATTATTGGAAGGATATTGACCCGAATCAGTGAAAAAAGGACGCTGCCGGTTTTTTCGGGCTGCGTCCCGTTTGTATATTTGAAAAGAAACGGAGCATGATGAAATGGCTTTTCATGATAAACAGTTTTGTGAGCTGACACAACTTCAATATGACGCGGCTTCGAAAACATTTTGGGGAGAGCTCTATTCCTTTCCCGTGTTTTTACAACTGATCCCGCGCAGAAATGCAATGCTGTTCCGCCTGATCGCCGATGCACCTTTTTCGGAAGATCCCGCTGTGCGCAAAGAAAAACTCGAACAGTGGCAGATGGCGCATTCCGGTATCTCGGCGCTGAACTATAAAGAACGATGCCTTTCCTGCGTGATGTCGCTGGCTTCAAAGGATTCCGAAAAAGCCGCTGCAAATCTGTTGTCTGCGCTGACTGCTCTGGCTGCCGATCTGCAATGGAAAGGCTGCTGTATGGCTTGCGGTTCTCCCTTTGGCTATAAACCCTATCTGCTGGACGGCGGCGGTGTGACGGTCTGCGCGGGCTGTAAAGAGCATCTCGAACAAAAAATGCAGGAATCGCTGAACGATCATGCTATGATAAAGCCGAATATTCCGGGCGTTGTCCTCGGCGCTGTGCTCGGCGCTGCGGCTTTGTTTTTGCTGACATTCTTTGTCCTGAAACTGAGCTTTCTGAGCTTCCTCACTTCCTATGCGGGTGTGTTCCTGACTCTGTATCTCATCAAAAAATGCGGCAGGAAACTGACAAAGCCTGCGGTCGTGTTTGGTATGGCGCTGTGCCTCGGTGTCGGACTCGCTGCTCCGGTGCTCGATTATGCCGGCATTATCACCGATTTTAATAAGGAAAACTGCGTTGCTGCGATGGAACAGATCGAGAATATCGACCGCCTGCGCAGTCTCTCTGAAAGTATGTCCGATGCGGAATGGGCTGCGGCTCAGAATGCAGCAGGCAAACACTTTACAAAGGCGCAAATGGATGACATGTATGAGCAGGCACATATGATCCTTTCGCATCAGAGCTTTATCACAACATTGCAGGATATGCCGGAAATATTGCAGATGGATGTCTACAGTGAGGTGAAAGTCGAACTCATCAAGTGCTTTTTGATTATCGGCATTGCGATCATCGGCAGTGCGGTCATTGTTGCGACCCCCATGCTGAAAGAAAGCGCCGGAATCCATTCTTTGCGGGAGCTTGGCTTATGAATCATGTGATCGTTGTCGGCGGCGGCGCTTCCGGTCTGGCTGCTGCTGTCTCTGCTGCGGAAAACGGCGCTTCGGTGACCGTTCTGGAACGGCTTCCTCGTGTCGGCAAGAAAATTCTTTTGACCGGAAACGGCAGATGTAATCTCAGCCATCAGACGCTGCCGGCGGAACATTATCACGGCTCCATGCAGCAGGCAGACACGATCCTGCGCCGGTTTGATGCCGCTGCTTATTTTGAACGCTTCGGGCTTTTTACACGCACCGATCATGAGGGCAGAATGTATCCCGCAAGCGGTATGGCGGCTTCCGTTCTGGATGCGCTCCGTTTCGCTGCCTGTCAGCACGGCGTTGAGATCCTGTGCGGGAAGCATGTGACCGGTTTGCGGCAGAAACAGCGGAAATGGATCGTTTTTTGCGGTGAAGAATCGTTTTGCGCAGATGCTGTGATCCTCGCTGCCGGCGGCGCGGCGGCTCCAAATTGCGGCACGGACGGCAGCTTGTTCCCGCTGCTGCGCAATATGGGCTATCAGGTGCAGCAGCCAAAACCGGTTCTTTGTCCCATCCCGACCGATCCGGCAAGAGTGCGCCCGATGAAGGGGATGCGTGTGCGTGCTGCGGCATCCGCTTATTTGGGAGAACGATGCTGTAAAACGGAAATCGGTGAGGTGCAGTTTACCGACAATGCACTCTCCGGTATCTGTATCTTTAATCTTGCGCGGTTTGCAGCAGGTGACCGGAAAAAACTGCGGATCGTCCTCAATCTGATGCCGGATCATGATGCGCAGGAAGCAGAAAGTATCCTGTATCAGCTCAGAAAACAGCGGAAGGAGCTGCCGGCAGGGGATATGCTGACAGGTCTGCTGCCCAAACGGGTCGCGGAAACACTCATGAAATGTGTCGGCATTCGCATCGCGGAACCGGCTGCGGCAATCTCGCAGGATCAGCTTCGGCAGCTCTTTTCGATGCTGCTTGCATGGTCTTTTCCTGTTACCGGTCAGGCTTCCTTCCAGCAGGCTCAGGTCACTGCCGGCGGTGTGTCCGGTCAGAATATCGGGCAGAATCTCGAATCAAAGCTGCATAAAGGCTTGTTCTTCTGCGGGGAGCTGACCGATCTCGACGGCGACTGCGGCGGGTATAATCTCGCATGGGCATGGGCTTCCGGTGCCTGCGCAGGAAAACAGGCTGCTGCTTGCTCCTCTAAGGAATCGCCGGCACGGAAGCAGTGCTGCAAATGATCTGCGGGAAGCCACCGCCGGCGTTCATCTAAAGTTCGCCGGAAGGTAAAGAAAACCGCAGTCAAGTGTTCTTGCGTAATCCCTTTATCGTTCTATCAAGGGGAAGATGGGGGTATGCCGGCAGAACTGTCAC
>DMBA01000141.1 GCA_003446315.1 Ruminococcus sp.
TGAATGAGTGCACTGTGATAGGGCGCATTCGCCTTCATCGGCACCATCCGGTACGGGATATACTGTCCGCCGGCTGCATCCGCCAGATCGTCAAGGATCGTTTCAGCCTGTTTCTCGCCGCCGACCATAAACTGTTTTGCGGAATTATAACCGGTAATGGCGGCATATGCCGTTTTCCTGACGGTTTCAGTCAGTGCTTCCGCCTGTGTCTGCGTCAGATCGGTCAGGATCCCGCAAAAACCGGTTTTCGCCTGAAGGATCTCACTCATCAGTTTTCCGCGTGCCTGAATAAACCGCAGACCGGCTTCAAAGGAGATACTTTCCGCGCAGATCAGCGCAGAGATCTCGCCGAGGCTGTGTCCGATCCCGACTGCCGGCAGGGAGTCTGTCTGTGCAAGCAGATTCCGGTACAGCGCATAGGACACTGTTGCGACGGCAGGCTGTGCATACTCTGATTTCGTAAATTCCGACATTTTGCTTTCAGCGATCATCTTCCATAGATCATATCCCAGGATCTCCGAAGCATCCTGCAAGATGCCCCGGAAATCATGATCTTCCTGATAAAGCTGTGCGCACATGTTCTTATACTGGCAGCCCTGCCCCGGAAACATTGCGGCATATTTCATACAGCTTCTTCCTCAACGCAAGTATGCAGATAGCCTGCCATATCCGCAATGGTCTTATATTCAAACATTGCCACGGGATTGATATCGACCTGCAATTTTTTTCTCAGCTTATTCATAATTTTCAGCGCATAAACAGACGAAATGCCGATCTTGAAAAAGCTCAGATTTTCGTCGATCTGATCCGGTGTTTCGCCGGATGCCTCTGCGATCAATTCTTTCATATAGTTGATAATTTCCTGTGTTGACATAGTTTTCTTCCTTTCGTATTACTGATTATCAGAATCAATATCTTCGCTGTCCAGCCAGACATGATTCTTTTCAAACGGATAAGGCGGCAAATGCATCACAGACTGTCCCTCTGCCGGATCCAGCACCTGCCAGTTGACCGCAGCGCCGTGCACATAAAGCTGCATGAGATTTTCCAGAATATCATCATCCGAATCCGGTGCAAACGAACCGTTCACCACGCATACTTTGGCATCATGCGCCGCACACGCACCGATCTGCAAAACGAGATCTGCACTGCTCTGATCTGCGGTCTGCTGCTGCGGCAAAGTACCGGCAGTAAAGCGTTTTACTGCATCCTGTTCCGAGCATTTGTCGTTTACATATTCTGCGATCCAGTGGCTGACACCCAAACCTGTGACCGGCGACAATCTGCCGAGCAATTCCTGATAGCGCTGCAATTTTCTGCAAATGGTTTTGAACGTATCTACAGTGTTTTCGAAGCCGGTATCACCGATCTCGATACGAACATCCGAAGCGATCTGACGATGCATTCTGCCGCGGATCACATCGCCGGTCTGCTGACCGTTTTCATCCAGCAGCAGCGCAGCACGATAAGCATAATGACGGCGGAAGCGGTTCCGGGTCATGCACAATACGCTCGTATCCACAGCCGGATCATGCAGCAAAGCAGTCGTATCTTGCAGCACTTTTTCCATCGCATCCGGTGTTTTTGCAGAGACAGTCAGGATCTGTTTTCCGGAGCCGGCATGCTGTACCGGCGTTTGTTCCGGAATATATTCACCCAGAATAACATGTGCATTCGTACCGCCAAGACCCAACGATGTCACACCGGCAAAGCGTTTCTTGCCGTCCGGCACATTCCACGCTTCATTTTCCCGCAGCAGCCGGAACGGTGTTTTCTCGATCTCCAGCAGCGGATTGACATGTTCCATATGCAGGCTCTTTACAAACTGGCGATGCTTCATGCAAAGCAGCGTTTTCAGAATCCCGGCACCGGCAGCAGCAGGCAGCAGATGACCGATATTGGTCTTCACAGAACCGACTGCGATTTTTTCCGGATTCTTTCTGCCGGAGAACTGTCTGGAAAGCGCCGCGATCTCGATCGGATCACCGATGACCGTACCGGTGCCGTGCGCTTCGATATAACTGATATCATCAATGGAGACATCCGATTCTGCATATGCTTTGTGCAGCACATCGTATTCACCGCGCGGATTCGGAGAAGTCACGCTTAATGCATAGCCGTCATTATTGATCGCCGTGCCATGGATCACGCCGTAGATCTGACTGTGATTCCGGAGCGCATCGCTCATCTTCTGCAAATAAAATACGACAATTCCCTCACCAAGCACAGAACCGTCGGCATCCTCATCAAACACCTTCGATTTTCCGGACGGCGTAACAATGCCAGCCTGTTTTGCCAGCTCATACATATATTTTGTTGCAATGAGATTGGAGCCGCAGACCACAGCACCTTCTGCCTCTCCGTGCAGGATGGTATTGCGTGCCAGATGCAGACCTGTCAGGAAGGATGAGCAAGCGGTATCCACAGCCATGACCGGCCCGACAAATCCATACTGATGCGAAATACGCGCTGCGATCATATTATTCATATTGTTGACCAGCGTGCGCTGCGGGATCTCGTGATAGCCGTGATTCTTTGTATATGCAAACACCAGCGGCGTATAGGAATTGAAGGTATTGCAGGCAAACACGGCAACATTTTCATGTTCTGTCTCATCTTGCAGCATACCGGCATCTTCCAGCGCTTCATAGGTCGCTTCCATCGACATACGCTGCTGCGGATCCATGAATTTCGCTTCCTCATATGACATATCGAAGAAGTCATAATCAAAGCTGTCGATATCAGACAAAAGACCAAGCGTATCATCCCAATCCGGAGAACCGGAAAGCGTCCGGCGCTTGCCTTCCACTTTTGAAACGCAGTCTTTTCCGCTGACCAGATTTTCCCAGAATGCTTCCTGTGTTGCAGCCCCCGGAAGCCGCACGCCGATACCGGTAATGACGATCTTTTCTTCCTGTTTATTCTGTTCGGTACGCGCAGAAGATTCCGGCTGTTTCTGTCGTTTGAGATAGTCTGCCATCGCAGAAACCGTGTTATATTTCGAGATGACTTCCTGTCCAAGCTCCATGCCGAATGCTTCGGAAAGGACGAGGATCAGCCGGTAAGCCTGAATCGAATTGCCGCCCAATTCATAGAACGGCGTTTCCGGTTCAATCTGTTCCGCCGGAATCTTCAAAACCTGACTCCAGCACTCCGCCACTTTTTCCTCATAATACACTCTGGATTTCCGGGTCGATTTCGACTTATGATCCGGCTGGATCGTTTTCAAAAGTGCGGTGATTTCCTGATAGGTGTCATCAAACAAACCGTTTTCAAACTGCATCCGCATTTCATATCGTTTCACCTTGCCGGAACCGGTCTTCGGAAGCGCCGCGATCGGCAAAATGACATTGATCTCAAGCTGATAATGGGTCAGAACAGCAGCTCTGATCTTATATGCAAGCTGCGCAAAATCAGCAAGCGGATCCTGATTTACCACGAAAACAGCGAGTTGTTCCTCATTATCCTGCGAAATACCGACAACCGCAAGTACCGTTCTGGGAATACCGGTCTCTGCGCTGATGCACTCCTCGATATCCGTCACGACATAGTTTGCACCGCGAATGATCGCAATGTCCTTTTTTCTGCCGACAATAAAGATTCTGTTGTTGAGCAAATAACCGATATCGCCGGTGCAAAGCCAGCCGTCCCGCACTCTCTTTGCGGTGCTGTCGGGTTCATTGTAATACCCCTGAAACAGTCCCTGTCCACGCGCTTCGATCTCACCCAGCATACGCTCCGGCAGCGGATTCCGGTTTTCATCGGTGATCCGCACTTCGAGATCGCCAAGCGGCTCACCGTTGCTCAGCAGGCACAGTGCATCATTCGGATCCTGCGCATCTGCGGGCAAAGCCTTCTGCTCATGCATCATCGCTTTTCTGGAGATGGTGTCCGAGATCGGCCCGTCATATCGCTTTGTGACCGAGATCACAAGCGTTGCTTCCGTCATGCCGTAACCGGGACGAATGACTTCCCGTCTTAAACCGCGCTTGCCGAATTTTGCCAAAAACCGTTCAACGGTCTTTCCGGAGATGATCTCAGAACCGGCGAAAATCGTGTCGATATTGGACATATCCAGTTCTTCCAGTTTCTCGTCCGGCACCTTCTGGATGATCCATTCCATCGCAAAATTATTGGTGCTGAACCAGATTCCGGTAAACGAAGACACTCTTTTCAGGAAGGCAAAGGGATCATGCAAAAAGACGGCAGGGGTCGTAAAGAAGCAGTCGTGATATTGCATCATAGCGATAATCAACGGGGTAAACAAACCGAGATTATGCGTATGCGGCAGCCATGATACAACGGTATCGTGTTCCGGCAGATCGGCAACCTGCGCCGTCGCGCCGCTGCAATAAAGAATATTCCAGTGCGAGAGCATCGCACCTTCCGGCACACCGGTCGTACCGGATGAGAACTGGATATAGATGATATCGCCGGGATCCTGTGCAGCGGGTTCTGCCTCAGTCTCAGAATGCAGATCCTCAAACAAAACCAGATTCAACTCCGGATTTGCACGCAGCAGATCCTGATAATACTCCGCATGTCTTTGCTGTGTAATGAGCATCGGACGATCGAGTTTTGCGAGTTGTTTGACGAAGATCTCCGCGCTCTTGGATTTCGGATCCCACGACTGCGGCTGCTGGATCGAAGAAATGATGATACCGCCGTACATACAAGCCCAGAACATAGAGTGGAAGATTTCCGGCTCATCTGTTTCGACTGCGATTCTGTCGCCTTGGTGAACGCCTTTTTTCCGGAGCGCATCCAGAATCCGAAGGGAACGGGAACGGATCTCCGGATAACTGACAAAGACTTCGGAGCCGTTTGCATGGAGATAGCGGCAGCCTTTCTGCGGATAATGCTGTGACATATAGTCCAGCACATCGGGCACAATCTGAAATCCGTTTTTCACATATTCTGACTGAAATGATGTCTGTTCTGAATTCATATTTTTCCCTTTCTGCGAATATATTGTATAGATTTGTATGGAAAATGTAACCGCAGCCGGCACGAATCATCAGACGTACCGGCACGGTACATATTTCAATCAGGCTCTTTGCATCTGCTCAGATTCCGCCTTGCAGACCGCATTCCGGCTGACCTGTCCGACAACCTGTTTCATCCGATCCAAACGGAACCCGTTGAGCGCGGAGAGTGAGATCCGCATTTGCGTATCATCGTAGCAAACGGCTGCTGAAAGAACAGAGACTGTATCTTCTGTTTCTTTCGCGGCAGGATGTTCTGCTCCGAACAGTTTTTGTTCTTCTGCGGAGATCTCGCCCTGGAAATTGAACAGCATCAGATCCAGTTTTCCGTCGGAGCGAATCAGCTTCCGGATCCGTTTGCCGGATTCACCGTAAACGGGGTCAGGAGAATCATAGAGCAAGTGCATCAGACTGACATTATGCTCCTGTACATACTGCAATTTCTGTTCCAGTTCCTGCTCGGAAACGGACGATATCACCGGAACCAGATCGAGGAACTCGCCCACACAGTCATAGTAATCCTGACCGCAGTATTTTCTGCCGTAATGGAGCACTGCCGTCGGGATCTGATCCAGACCGTAATAAGCCGAAAGCACCTGTCCGGTCAGACAATAAGCGTCATTCCAGACACCGTCTCTGGTCTGTTCCATCGGAACCGTAATGACAATATCCTGTGTCTCGCCCTGATCTGCATGAACAGCAGCAAGGAACTTCTCATTCTGCGCAGTCCAATCCGCAAGCCGGAGCTGTTCGGTCAATTCATAAGCAGTTGTCTGAACCGGCCCGCGTGCAATTTGCAGCGCAAAGTCCGAGTAAGCATGTTCCGGCTGGGTAATGATACCGGTTTGCAGCGCACGTTTGAGAATTTCAGCGCTCATGCCGTCAAACACACTGTGATGGAATGTCCAGATCACCTGAATTTCCTGCTGATTTCTCTGCACGCAGGCAATCCGCCATGCAGGAAGATCATTCCGGTAAGGATCATACATCATGCGTTCAAACAGTGCCTGTATCAGATTGTCGCAGGACGCTGCATCATAATCGCTGAGATCCAGATACGGAATACTCTGTTCCAGTACCGGACGCTGTTCAGCGGCATCCCATTCCAGCCAGCATTCCCGCTGCGGGTCTGCCGTGCAATGGAGCATCTGATTGCAGATCATCAACTCTGCCGCGATTTTGCGCAGTGCTGCTGCGTCCTGACCGTTCCGGAGCGTCACGGTAAAGCCGCTTTGCACCGCACCGGAATTCCGATGTGCTTTTTGTACTGCTGTCATTGGAAATTCTGTCAAAACCTTTCCGCCGACGATCGCTTCAGAGAGCCATTCTGTCTCATGCATCATGCGTCTGACGAGCGAAGCAGTCTGTGATTCTGTCAATTGTTTGCAGCCGTTCTGCACGGATTCTGTTTGCACGGGAACACCGCATGCAGCAGCAAGCGAAGCCGCAGTCGGATGATGAATGATATCATGCACCATCACATTCAATCCGGCATTTTTCAGGCGCTGTACAAGCATGATCGCTTTGAGCGAATGTCCGCCGTTTGCATAGAAGTCATCATTTGCCCGCAGATCCGGACGTTCCAATACTTCCTGCATTTGTTTCAGGATCAATGCTGCGGTATCATTTCCGGCAGCGATTGTCTGAACCGGCTGCGCAGCCTGCTGAACGGGTTTCATTTGCGGCAGTTTTTTCCGGTCGGTTTTACCGTTTCCGGTCACCGGCATTTCTGCAAGATAAGTCAGTTTCGAGGGGATCATATAGTCCGGAAGGGATTTGCGCAATTCTGTCCGGATCTGTTCATCTGTGAGTGTCATATTGGATTGCGTTGTATAGTATCCGGAGAGATACGGGCTGCCGGAACTGTCTTTCAGGAACAGCACGGCTGCTTCCCGCACACCCGGTACACTGCCGAGTTTTCGCTCGATCTCACCAAGCTCGATCCGGAATCCGCGCAGTTTTACCTGTTCATCCATTCGTCCGATATACGCAATATTTCCGTCATCGAGCATCATGGCAAGATCGCCGGAACGATAGACCCGTTCGGTCGGTTTTTCGCGCAGATAAATGAATTTTTCCGCAGTCAGTTCCGGTCGGCTGAGGTATTCTCTTGCAAGACCGATACCGCCGATACAAAGTTCACCGATCATATGCTTCGGCAAAATATTGCCGCTGCTGTCCAGAATATAAATAGATGTATTTGCGATTGGTTTCCCGATCGGCAGCTGCTGCGTGACGGGATCAAGCGCATCAATCGGGCAGCTTGTGGAGATCATAGCCGCTTCGGTCGGGCCGTACAAATTGACAAGATGACCCGCGCCAAGAACAGAAAATGCTTTCGCAATATGCGAATACGAAAGTGCTTCACCGCCGACATAGATCTTGTCCATATAGCGCATGCAATGCACATCATAATCCACCAGCACATTGAAAACTGCGGTGATAATCAGTGCTTTTGTCACACGTTTCTCCTCGATCAGTTTTGCAAATTCCGAGATTTCCAGCAAGGTTTCACGCGGTACCATAACCAGAGCCGCACCGTTGAGCAGCGCACCGAAAATATTGAAAACAGAGGCATCAAATGTATAGCTTGACATTTGCATGATGCGGTCATCGGGCTTCACATCGTAGTATTCCGCATTGATAACCGTTCGGATCAT
>DMBA01000339.1 GCA_003446315.1 Ruminococcus sp.
AGTACGGCATCTACGATATGGAAAGCGAGATCGAAGGCAGAGAAGAGCGCATTGCAGAGCTGCAAGCTGAAATCGCAGAATTCCGAAAGGATATCGAGGCAGCCAAAGCATGGAAGGAGCAGCACACATGAGAGCATTGCTTATCGGTATTGCGCATAGAAACATGATTGACATTGACAGCAATGTGAAAGCATTGGAGGAGTGCGTCGGCGGAAACATCGAGAAAATCGAACTGAAAGACGGCGGCGTTATGATTGCGAATGTGCAGGGCATGTTCAAGCAGTATCCTCGTAATGATCTGGCGTCATACATCTGCGGGAAGCATGTCTATGGCGCTGTATTGATCGTCGGAACAGACGGTGACGATTTTGATGATATGCCGGAGCAGTATCTTCCGCTGCTGGGACTGGAGGAATGAACTTATGAAGGCACTGAAAATTGATACTGACGGCACGATGCAGCCGGTCGGGATCACCGGTGAAACAATCGAAGATCAGAACGATTGTATCTACAGCCTTCTTGGCGGATATTTCGAGTGCATCAGATTGTACGGCAAGGACGCAGTCATGCTGGTCGATGAAGACGGTCGGCTGAAACAACTGCCCAAGAACAAACCGGCGACCATACTGACATCACGAACTAAGATTGTCGGCACTGCTCTGATCGTCGGTCTGATGCCGACGAATGACGGCGATGTATTCACAGACTGCCCCGCACGGTTCTTCCGGTTTGCGAACAATTATAACCTTATTTATGGGAAAGGAGGAAGCTGAATGCGTGAATGGACAGAAGAAGACGAAGACCGTTACCGCGCATCAGAGCGAGAGCGTAAGACGGCTCTGGTCAACCGGATCATGAACGATGCGCAGAAGCGTTACGATCAGGCAGAAGAAAACTACCAAGCCCTCGGATACCCGTCATCGTATCGGTCAATGGAAAAATGGCGTGATCTGATCGAGGTGTGCCAGATGGCGTTGGAGAGTCTGTCACAGTCCTGCTTCCGGTGTGAACAGCGATACAAGAACGGGAAATCAATCGCCGAGATGCTCCGTCAGCGCAAAGCCTGCGGTACTGAAACAATCAGCATCGACGAAGCAATCGAGCAGGTCAGAAACGCTGCATCATAAGAAAAGCCGCATCCGATCTGGTACATCGGACACGGCTCCAGGCAAAAAAGGATTACGATACAAGTGTATTATAACATATAATGATGAAAAAAGCAATCATTCACACTGAATTTGCACAGGGAGCGGCGCATAGCTGCTCCCTCTGACCAAATCAAGGAGGTACAAGAATGCTGAATAAAGTCATCTTGATGGGACGGCTCTGCGATGATCCGGAGTTCCGCCAGACGCAGAGTCAGATTCCGGTCTGCCGCTTCCGGATCGCGGTGAACAGACCGAAAGCGAAGGACGGACAGGATAAGGCGGATTTTATCAATTGCGTGGCATGGCGCAGCTCGGCGGAGTTTGTCAGCCGATACTTCTACAAGGGCAGCATGATAATCGTCGAAGGACAGATGCGAAATAATGATTATACGGACGGAAACGGCGTGAAGCATTACAGCTACGAAGTGTTGTGCGACAATGTGTCTTTCGGCGAGAGCAAGAAATCTCAGGATGGAGCAGCTGCTCCGCAGCAACAGCAAGGATATCAGGGCGGATATCAGAATCAGCAGTACGGAGCAGCTCCGCAGCAGTACCAGCAGCCGCCGCAGCAGGGATATCAGCAGCAGTACCAGCAAGCTCCGCCGCCGCAGCAGGGATATCAGCAGCCGTACAACAATCAGCCGCCAATCTATTAAGTTAAGACAAGGAGGGATGCGAGATGGCAATTTATCGGAATGTGTCCATGAATTTCTGGACAGACAGCAAGGTTGATGACGAATTCACTCCGGAGGAAAAGTATTTCATGCTTTATCTGCTGACGAATCCGCACACAAACATTCTCGGCTGCTATGAGATCAGCATGAAGCAGATGGAGCGCGAAACCGGATACAACATCGACACGATCCATCGCCTGATCAGCCGGATGCAGGACACACACGGCGTCATCCAGTATGACGCAGCGACAAAAGAGATCCTGATCGTGCACTGGCACAAATACAACTGGCAGAAATCAGACAAAGTGCTGAAAGCGCTTGTCGATGCGGCTGCATACATCAAGTCGGCATCCTTCAAAGCCTTTATTTCTGATACGGTATATATACGGTATGGATACCGTATGGATATAACTACAGATACAGTAACAGTAACAGTATCAGATACAGTATCAGTAACAGAGAGTATGGACGCGGACGAGCCGCGTCAAGCTCCCGCACCGGAGAAGCCTGTTGAAAAGCCAAAACCGAAAAAGCGGTTTGTACCGCCTACGGTCGAAGAAGTGCGTGCATACTGCCGGGAAAGGGAAAACAGCATAGATCCGCAGCGCTTTGTCGATTTCTATACAGCAAACGGCTGGGTTCAGGGAAAGGGGAAGCCGATCCGGGACTGGAAAGCAGCGATCCGATTATGGGAGCAGCGTGAAAAAGAACTGCATCCAACTGCACGCGACAAACCCCGGCAAG
>DMBA01000097.1 GCA_003446315.1 Ruminococcus sp.
TTCCGGATCACATCTGCATCTGCATGGGCAGAGAGCTGCGCGGTAAAAGCATCTTTCCGGATGTGTCTGATCCCGACCGTGCGCACTGCATATCCTTTGATTGTACCGAACATAAGAACATCTCCTTTGACAATTTCTCTTTTCATCCTGACAGCAATTGTTTTCATTTTGACAAGTTTCACTTTCTTTATGACAAGTATCCTTGTCATGTCTGTATCATACCACATGACAAGGATACTTGTCAATCGTTTTGGGAGAAGATTGTAGATATGCACAAATCAAAGCGTGATAGCAATGCGCTGATTATGCAATATCGAATAAAAACAGCGGCAGGAAACGGATTCCTGACCGCTGATCGCATGTGAATTTGTCTTTGCGCCGGTATTCTCATTTTATGGGATATCGGCATCTTGCGCGGTATGACCGGGAAGCTGCGGGATCTCAGAAAGATCCGGCAGATCATCTTCGGCGCAGTTGACGGTCAGCACGACGGTATCGCCTGCCGTGCACTGCACAAAGTTGGTTTCATCGGAGTGCGGTTCGCTGGAGATGATGCGGTCTTCTGCGATCGCCGCATCAGAACCGGCTTTCAGTTCCACGCTGACCCCAGCCGTCCGGAGATACTGCACGGCATACAGGGGATTCCAATTGCGGAAATCCGGCAGCACCAGAATCTGCTCATTCTGCGAACCGGATCCGACATAGACCGTAACAGTGCTGCCCGCATCTATCCATGTATAGTCTTCGGGATTGGCATCTTGCAGATTGCCGGGATAGACCGCAAAGGGATCGCATAAACCGCAGTTCGGCTCAATCCGATGGAATGTGCCTGCGGATTCATATTCCTGCTCCGTCCCCGGTTCTGCCACAATCCGGACATCGACCGCATATGGAAGCAGACGGTCTAAATTGCCGATGTCAATGGGTTGACCGTAGAAAAAAGGTCTTGTCAGCGCGACTTTTCCTTCGTAGGTTTCCGGAATGACCAGCGGAGCGCGTGCATGGATGATCTCATCGGTGTAGGATGCAATGAAATTGACCTCGATCTCATAGGTTCCGGGTGCCAGCGGAGTCCCATAGGGAAAGTCATCGGTACATGATTCGGAGAAATAATTGCCATAGCCGCAATTGAGCTTTGCGGATGCACCGGACGGAAGGTCATAGCGGTTTGCCGTAAAGGTCTGGCGATTGCATTCGCTGCCGTTTTGATCGTAAATATGGAAAGATTGCCCGTAGGTGATGGTTTCATTGGTCGGATTGTGCAGCAAAACGGTGCAGGCGATCGGCGAGGCTGTGTCTTCGAGCACTTCCGCATACGGCACCACCTGCGCCTGCACTTCAATGGAATCCGATGAGGAAGCAGGCGGGGGAGAAGTCAGCGGTTCATTGCGCATGTTCATTTTGAAAATGCCGAAGATGATGGCAGCATTGAGCAGAATACATCCTGCCACAACGGCTGCTGCGGCACGAAAATGGATTTTCTTGCGCTTGGTTTCCGGGATCGTTTCAGGCACAGATTGCGGCGCAGCGGCATCCGGCTGCTGCTGTGTCATGATCTGTTCGATCTCAGTTTGCGGCTGTTCGGCTTCTTTGATCGGTGCAAGCACGGTTTGTTCGATTGTCTTATCAGAAACAGCGCCGATCGCATCCAGCAAGTCCCGTTCATTCATAGCAGTTTCTCCTTTTCCAAATGCTGTTCCAATTTTGCCCGTGTGCGCTTTAGAATGCTTTTTACAGTATTTTCGTTGATTTCAAGCGCTTCTGCAATATCCCTGACGGGCATCATGGAGAAATAACGCCGCATAAAGACACCTCTGTGCAGCGGCGGAATGGTTGAGAGGAACTGCTCCAGACTTTCGGCAAATGCCATTTTGTCAAGCACCTGATCGGTTCGCTCGCCGGAGGGGATACATTCTGCAAGTTCTTCCAGCACCAGCGGGATCTCACCGCTGCCGCGCATTTGCGCATGATCGGCGTTCCAGCGGTTCAGTGCGAGATTGCGTGTGATCTTCGCAAGATAAGCCGAAAAATAAACCGGCTTTGCAGGCGGAATGGTGTTCCACGCTTTCAGCATTGTGTCGCTGACGCATTCTTCTGCATCTCTGTCATCCCGCAGAATATGCCTTGCAATGGAGCGAAGCAGGCTGCCGTAAGCGCGGGTTGCTTCTGCGATTCCCTGTTCGCTGCGCCGTTCAAAAAGCGTGATAATGGCTTCATCATTCACGGTAAGCACCGTCCTTTCATGTTCCTCTGCCTAAAAGACAGTTTCACAGCGTGAAAGGTTGCAGGTTTCCGGAAAAATCGCAAAAATATGTCAGAAATGCGGTGATACCGGATCCGGCGCATCAGCGGGCGAAAAATGAACGGGGTTTTTCGTTATCGCCGATAGGAAACGGATTCCAGCGGGATGGGTTCGGGATTTGCCGCGACCCAATCCGTTGCTTTTTTGGTGAGATATGCGAAAGTCTGTTCATCGGTTTGCAGGGAGATCGCATTTGCTTTGGAAACGGTATCTGCATCGGCAGGAACACCTTTCCCAAGATATTCTGCAAATGCATGCACCATATTCCGGAAATCTGCATCCCAATTGCAGCCGCCGTTGTCCAGAATCTCATGGGAAAGCCTGCCAATCAGCCGGATCGCTTCGCCCTGAACGGTTTCTGCGTGACCGGATGGCGGCACGAGCGTCTTCCAGAGGTGGTCGTATTGCTGCTGCCATGTATCGCCTTGCAGGACGATCGTGCTTTTGCCGTCATGGCTTTGAATGCGCGAAACGGGTTCTGCGCCGAACAGCGCATAGAGCTTTTGCAGGGCGGCTTCTTCCGGATCATCCGGATTCGGTGTTCTGCGGTAAAAGACGAATTGTTCCCCGATCTCGTGGATTTTCTGCCGCATTTTATCTGTGATCTCCATACCGTGCTGAATCAGAAGTTCCGCTGTTTCTGCCGCGCCGCACAGTTTCCCCAAGCCGACCGATTCGGCAAGATGCTCCAGCGCGTTGTTGTGGAAGTAGCCGCAGCAGATATACGGATCAGCGCCCGATGCAAGCAGCGCCCGAACGCTCTCCGGACGGCATGCACCGGCACAGTAATGCAGGGCGGTTTCTCCGCCGAATGTATCCGGGCAGGCATTCAGTTCTGCGCCCAATTCCAGCAATAACGGAATGTGCGCAGGCTGATCGCAGGCATGCACCAGAAGCGGCGTGTGACTGTGCTCACCGACATAATGGATATCAGCGCCCATTGCAACAAGCTGCCGGATCAGCGCTTCCGGCATTTCCGGATACATCAGTGCTGTCGGCTTGCCGTATTCCGTGCGGGAATATGCGTTGATATCGCAGGTGTCAAATACGGACAGGATCTCATCCGCATTGCCGCGCTGTACAATTTCGGAGAAGTCTTTCGGAAGCGTTTTGCGCTTTGCTTTTTTTGCCATATCTGTTTCCTTTCCCATTCATGAGGCGGAGATGCTTTTGACTGTGCGCACAAAATCTGACGGGTGGTTGATCGAAAAATCACCGTGATACATGCCCGGCAGTGCAGTCAGCGTGCTTGCGGGGAGTGTTTCGTGAATCCGTGCAGCAGAGCGCCGGATGATGCGCGTTTCCTTCTCACCGTAAAAGATCCGGACATCTGCGGTGCAGACTTTCAGGGTATCTTTGAGCCGGTACGTCATATTTGCACAAAGAAAAGCAGTCATATCATCCTGTTCGATCGCACAGGTATCGCGGTAATAATCATCGAACAGGGCTTCCTTGATCCGGAGCTGCCGGAATTGCAGCTTTGCAAACCATTTTTGCCGGATCAGCGGATAACTGCATGCGAAAGCCGGACGGATCAGCGCGGCAGCCGTCTTTGAAGGGATCGCCGCTGCACTTTCGATCAGCGCATGCCGGCAGATATCGCCCTGTTGTGACAGCATTTCAAGCAGAATCTGTGCACCGAGTGACAGTCCGCAGATCATATGAACAGAGCCGCCGAGATGCTCTCTGATAAAGGAGATGATTTCGGCGGCGTTGTCCTCGATTGATGTAAAATGCCGGTCGC
>DMBA01000270.1 GCA_003446315.1 Ruminococcus sp.
ACGGCGACCAGATGGCTGTCCATCTGCCGCTTTCTGCCGAAGCACAGGCAGAAGCACGTTTCCTGATGCTCGCTGCAAATAACCTGCTCAAACCGTCTGACGGTAAGCCGGTTGCTGTTCCGACACAGGATATGCTGCTTGGTTCTTATTACCTCACAATGGTCAAGGACGGCGAGCCGGGTGAAGGCAAGGTCTTCCGCGATGTCGATGAGGCGATGATGGCGTATGATGAACACGACATTACGCTGCATTCGAAGATCAAAGTCCGCATGACCAAGGAAGTCAACGGTCAGAAGGTCAGCCGTATTGTTGACTGTACTGCCGGCAGACTCATCTTCAATGAGATCATTCCGCAGAACCTCGGTTTCGTCAACCGCAGCGATCCGGAACATGAGTTTGATCTCGAAATCACACAGGTCGTTAAGAAATCTGTGCTCTCCAAGATCATTGACCAGTGCCTGAAAGTGCACGGTGTGACCGCAACCGCTGAAGTGCTCGACCGCATCAAAGCGCTCGGTTATAAGTATTCGACCCGTTCCGGTCTGACCGTTGCTGTTATTGATGCTGTGATTCCGCCGCAGAAAAAGGATATCCTTGCCGCTGCGGATGCTGAGGTCGATGCGCTCAATGAGCAGTATCAGTACGGCTATATCTCCGGTGAGGTCAAGTATGAGAAGGTTTGTAAGGTCTGGGCGGATGCGACCGACCAGATCACCGAAGCGCTCAAAGCAAACTTCGACCCCTTCAACCCGATCAACATCATGGCGGATTCCGGTGCCCGTGGTTCTATCAACCAGATCCGTCAGCTCGCAGGTATGCGCGGCTTGATCGCAAACACTTCCGGTGCAACCATCGAAATTCCGGTTCGTTCCAATTATCGTGAAGGTCTGAACATTTCCGAATACTTCATTTCCAGCCGAGGCGCTCGTAAGGGTCTGGCTGATACGGCTCTGCGTACCGCGGACTCGGGTTATCTGACCCGTCGTCTGGTCGATGTTTCGCAGGATGTCATCATTCGTGAGATCGACTGCGGTTCTTCCGAAGGCATTGAGGTTTATTGCATCAATGACGGTGAGCGTGACCTCGAAACCTTGCAGGAACGTCTTGTCGGCAGATATCTCGTTGAGGATCTCCGCGATGAGAAATCTGAACTGTTTGTGCCGAAGACCCGTGCAATGACCAGCGTGGATGCACAGAGAATCGTGGATGCAGGCATCACCCATGTCAAGATCCGTTCTGTGCTCGGCTGTAAGGCAAAGAAGGGTGTCTGCGCAAAGTGCTACGGTGTGAACCTTGCAAACGGCAACCTCGTTTCTGTCGGTGAAGCCGTCGGTATCATCGCAGCACAGTCCATCGGTGAACCGGGTACACAGCTCACGATGCGTACCTTCCATACGGGCGGTATCGCAAACGCAGAAGATATCACACAGGGTCTTCCGCGTGTTGAGGAACTGTTTGAATCCAGAAGACCGAAGAACGGCGCGATCCTTGCAAAGACTTCCGGTATCATCAATATGACAGAGGACAACGGTATCAAGACCATCGTGATCCATGATCCGGAGACCAATACCGATTCCACTCCGTATACCATTCCGTATAACTACCACCTTGCAAACATCTATGACGAGAAGCTCGAAAAGAGCAGAATGCTCGCAGACGGCGATATGATCCAGCGCGGTGACAGATTGACGACCGGTTCCATCTATCCGATGGATCTGCTGGAGATCCTCGGCGTACAGGCTGTCCAGAATTATATCATTGAGGAGATCCAGTACGCATACCGTCAGCAGGGTGTTGGTATCAACGATAAGCATATCGAAGTCATCGTGCGTCAGATGATGCGCAAGGTGCTCATTGCCGATCCGGGCAGCAGCTATCTCCTGCCGGAAGCAATGGTCGATAAGCGTGAGGTCGAGACCATCAATGAAGGCATTCAGGCACGCATCGACGCAGGCGAGACAGATCTGCGCCTTGTGACCACAAGACCTTCGCTGCTTGGTATCACCAAGGCTTCTTCCTCGTCCGAGAGCTTTATGTCTGCGGCTTCCTTCCAGGAAACTGCAAAGGCATTGACAGACGCTGCCATCAACGGCAAGAGCGACTATCTGCTCGGCTTGAAGGAAAATGTTATCATCGGCAAGCTGATTCCTGCCGGTACCGGTATGGCGCTCTACAACAATGTTCAGGTTGTGCGTGCAGACGGTTATCCGACGGAGTATCCGCAGCAGTTGTAATCGAAACGAAAACGGGGGATTCCGCTGCGGAGTCCCCCGTTTTATCTTGCTGAAAGAAAGAGAAATGTGGTGAAGCAATGAACAAAAGATATGCAGCGATCACGGCTGTTTGCGGTGCTGTGCTGCTTTTGTCTCCGGCGGTGCATGCCGAATCGCAGACCACTGCACCTGCCGAAACAACATCCGCCCAGACTGCTGCTGCAACAACCGCAGATACTTCTGCTGCTGAGACAACAACGACAACAACAGTGACAACTGTAACCGATGCCCCCGCCGACCGGATCTCTTTTGAGGATATCGGATCCGGTGTGCGGCTGACTTGCTATCGCTGGCTGAATCAGGATGATGTGGTCATCCCCGATCAGCTCGGCGGAAAACCGGTGACGGAAATCGGCGAAAATGCGTTCAAATATTGCTATGCATATACCGTGAAGCTGCCGGATACCGTGGAAACCATCGGCGCACATGCCTTTGAGGGCTGTGTGTATCTCAAATCTATGGAGATCCCGAAGCATTGCCGTCAAATTGAAGAAAGTGCGTTTCAGGATTGTGCAGCACTGGAAAGCGTCACACTGCCGGAATCTGTGCAGTATATCGGCGGTGCTGCGTTTGACGGTACTCCTTATCTCAATGCGGTGACCGGCGATACGGTGATCCTCGGCGACGGCTTTCTCTATATGGACAGAGGCAGCGCGGAGCATGTTGTGATTCCGGATACGGTGAAGATCATCGGACAGCGGGCGTTTGCCAATCACACAGAATTGCAATCGCTGGAGATTCCAAAGGGCGTGAAACGGATCCAGCCGGAAGCGTTTGCAGGCTGCACCGCGCTTGCTGAGATCCAATGCGATGCGCAGCTCAATGCCATTGCGCCGGATGCCTTTGCCGATACCAAATGGGCAGAAGCAAAAGATGATCTGCTTGTGCTGGGGGATACCTTGGTGGCATACCGCGGCAATGAACAGGAATTGACCTTGCCGGAAGGACTGCGCGTCATCAACGATCAGGCATTTGCCGGCAATGCTTCGCTGACAACGCTGCATTTGCCGGAGACACTCAAAGAAGTGCGGCAGGATGCGTTTGCGAATTGTCCCTCACTCCAGATCGTGTTGTTCGGCGACCAGCTCCAAACCATCGGAGACAGGGCGTTTTTGAATTGCGGCACATTGAATTATCTGCGGCTCGGTCATGCGTTGGAGCAGATCGGAGAAGCGGCATTTGCCGGCTGCCCGTATCTGGAAACGGTTTATCTGCCGGATACCATGCGCACCATCGGGAACTGCGCACTGGGTTATCGGCAGGTGCCGGATCAGGGCGAATATGAGAAGATGAATAATGCCGTCACGATCTATTCCAATACGGAATGTGCCGTGAATTATGCAGTTGCAGCGGATCTGAAACTCGCACCGCTTCCCGCTGCGGAGAATACCGAACCGGCTCCTGAATTGAAGGAGGAATTACAGAAAACGACTTCCGGCGGCTTCCGTCTGGATGCTTCCTGGCTGACTGCTGCGGGCATCGGCGGATTCCTGATTTTGCTTGCCGGATTACGGCGTATTCTGCGCAATAACCGGCTTTGAATGCAGGGAACGTTGATTCCATCGGAGACACTTGATAAAAAACGGACAGCCAACGGACTTTGAACGTCCGCTGCGGCTGTCCGTTTTTTTGATTTTGGGAAAACGCTTATTCGCGTACAATCAGGACATCGTTTGTTTCGAGCAGATTCAGCAGTTCATAACGCGCTTCATCTCTGCATTCCGGTTTTGCCATATAGTAGAGATAATGCTCGATCAGATTGAAGATGGAAAACGATCTGCCTTCGATCTTGAATTGCTCAAAGCCCATCGGGATATAAGTATTCCAGATCTCATCCGGTGTGATGTGATTCTTGAATTTTGCCACTTCCCAGAGATTTTTGTTCGGGTAAGGACAGTTCGAGAACTTATCAATGCCCGGATTCTCCCGGATGAGCTGTCTGCCGTCAAACGGCTGCCCCTTGTTCTTCTTGACATGCTCTGCATATGCGATCTGCTGCATGCCGATCGTGCGGTAATGCTCCATTCTGGTCGGACAGTTCGGCTGGCAGCATGCATTGACAAGCAGCTCACATTTTTTCTTATCCGGGATTCTTTTCAGCGTTTCGTAGTCGTGGTTCAGGTCGTAGTCAATGACGACAATATGATAATCCTTTTCGACCTCGCTGCAAAGCTGATCCGGATCCAGAATGCGCTTACATGTTGAGCTGGTGATCTTATAATTCGGATAATATTTTCTGATATATTCTTCCAGTATCGGCGAAAAAACAATGACTTCATTCAAGCCGTTGTCTGCAAGATGCATCACCGTGTTGCAGAATTCATCCCGCAGATGCTTTTTTTCCAGCATCGGATTGGTGAAGGTAAAACGCAGCGGAATGCCCTTGCTGTTGAAGGTGTTCAGAACACCTTTGATGAATGCTTTGTCACAGATGCCGTCCTGCGTGCGGCCGCCGTTCCACAAAGAGGGCGGAAATGCACCGTATATAGATGCGATCTCAACACCTTCCCGGAAAAACTGCGGATAGTGTTTCAGAAATTCAACGTAAATAGCATTAAACTTAAAGTGCCCTGCAAAATCAGGGAGATGGAAACGCGCTCTCATTTCAGATATACATCCTCTCTCGGTTTGATGATTCAGATAGCCGGATGCTGTTTGAAACCAGTGTTTTTTTTGCCCCCCAAAGACCGGCTATTTATAGTATACCATGATATTTGCCAAAAAGCAAGTGCATTTGCATATTTTTTTCATTTGCATCGCTGTCTGCGCCGGAATCAGTCTGAAACAAGATGATAGGTTCGAATGAAACTGTTGACATTTGCGCCGCTTTGCATGTATCGCAGCAAAATCTCCGCACAGGCGCGGCTGTCGCTGTTTGCCTGATGGTGCACAAGCGGAATATCAAAATGTCTGCATACAATATCCAGACTGTGCCGCATATTGGGAAGGAGTTTTCTGCCTGCCTGCACGGTGCACAGATATTTTGCGCTTTTTTTCCATGTGATCCCATAAGCCTGCAAGCATTTTTTCAGCACGCTCATATCAAATACTGCATTATGGGCTGTCAGGATGCCGCTGCTCATGACCGGTTCGATCTGCTGCCAGAGTGCCGCAAAATTCGGTGCGCCCTGCACGGATTCTGCGCTGATGCCGGTGAGCTGTGAATTGAATGCATCAAAATGCGTTTCGGGATCGACCAGTGAGAAAAAGGAATCCGTAATGATTCCGTCTTCAATGACCGTAATGCCGATCGCACTCATGCGATTATTGGCGCGGTTCGGGGTTTCAACATCAAATACGATATAGCGCATGGTATCTCCTTTCCTATCTGCGGAAGGCGGCAGATTTCGGTTTCTCCGTTTATTCGGCATGCATCACCGAAAACCAGAATACAAAGTCTTTCGGGATCGGGGTGCCGGCGCTGCGGGAAACCGTGTTGAGTGTATCGTTTGAATGGTCAGCATCCTTGCTGTTCGGAGGGCAGCCCATGCAATCGAACGTCCATTTGATACCGGCATCATCCAGAATCTGTGTGACTTCTGTCAATGTGCCGTCCGGCGGAAGCTGCGGGATGATGACCATATCTTCCGATTCGTGGTCACGCACGACATAGACCCTATGGCGGGGCAGATCAAACATTGCGATCTCGCCGATCTCATAATACTGTGTGCTGATATAGATGGTTTCATAGGTATTTTCCACGCCGTCTTTTTCCAGCAGGCTGAGGATATCCTGATAATTTTTTCCTTCGGAATGTTCGAATGCACGGAACCGTGCCAGTTCTTTTTCGTTTTCGGCTTCTTCGGCGGCACGCTGTTCTTCCTGTTTTTTGGCATCTTCCAGATGCATTGCTTTTGTGCTGGTTTTGAATGCTGCGGGTTCCGAAAGCGGAATGCCATTGATCGACCGCAGCATGCAGGAGTTTTTATTGTATACAATTTCGAGCTGTTTCTGATATTTCTGACATGCTTGGAGGTAAAGCTGGACATCGGTTTCGTTGGAATACAGATAAACACTGTTTTGTGCAAAGCAGGCAAAAAAGGATGTGCTGTGGCTGCTTCCGAATCTGCTGCCGTGAGAATAGGTATGCGGTTCCACAGCAAATTGATCTGCATCCAGTGTCAGGGTCGTGGTTTCGCCGCTGACCGCATCGCACAGTAAAGCACAATTATATTGCAGCCGGATGGGCTTTTTCCCGTTGATCCTGATATTGCCAAAACGATCTGAAAACGGAAACAACTGCGGAATGAATAACAGAATCAGTCCGCCAAGCAGGAAATATCTGAAAAATTTCGTATGGATCGCTTGCCGCAGAGTGGTAAAAAAATCTTTGACCGAATCGGAAACGCTCCAGATCAGGATCACGCTCCAGAAAAATACAAGTGCGGCAGCACATCCGGTATTCATATCCAGCAGGATCCACAGCAGCGAATTTGTTTTTTCGGCAAGGTACATCAGTCCGATTTTCAGAAAAATCATGCCGAAAAACGTGAAAAAGAATAGAATTGCGGCTGAAATTTCTTGTTTTGTCGGCTTTTTCATGATTGTTTCTCCTGTTCCTGGACGGATGCTTCTTATTTAGATTTGCATGTACAAAATCATTATACATGAGCTGCTCCAAAATGTCAAGACGGCGCATGTCCGCCTTTCCATATAAAACCGCATATTGTAACCCCCGCATCACTGGATTTCAGCGGTGCGGGGCTGTTTTTATTGCGTTATTCACTCATCATTTTGTCAGATTTTCTGATTTTCGGATTCCGTTGTCTTGATAGCATTATAGTATTCGAGCTGCATCGGAAGTACAGCCCAAAGCTGCGCTCTGGAATTGTTTGATGTCAGCACATCTATTATCTCTTTGTCCGGCACAGGATAGATGGTGAAATCGTCTTGTTCGCCTTTATCTGTGCGTATTGGGAAGGCAAGCTGCTCGGTGTCGATGCTAAACTGTGCATTCACACCCTCTTTGTTTCCTCTTGCATCAAGCCTTATCCATTTATCATGCTCTCTGAGATATACTCCGTTAAGTCCGTGATAGACAAGCTCCGGCACATCGGCATCGTCGTTGAGTACGATCTTCTGATAGCAAAAGCCTGCGGGGATGCCCCTGCTGCGGAGTATCGCAGCCAGAAGATGAGATTTTGCAAAGCATATTCCGTGACCTGCTTTGAGTACCTGCGATGCCGTGCAGGGCACCTCGTCTGCTCCGATGTCAGCCGAATGTGAGATGTGGTCACGCACATACTCAAAAGCCTTTCTGATAAAATCGGTCTCGCCGTTTGACGCGCTATAAAGCTTGTCAGCCAGTTGTGCAACAGACTCGTTGTCAAAGTCAATGATATCACTGCATTGCAGATATTGGTCGATGTTATTCGTGTACAGTTTCGTTTTCTTTTTTTTCTCCGCCTTTCTGGTTTTCGGTTTCCGTTCTGGCAGCTCGCTGAACATTTCCGATACCATTTTTTGTAATAATTCTCTATCATCAATTATCGTTACAGGCAGCATTTCCTTTGCACCATCATACGGCGGGCAAGCAATGCTGTCGGGCATATATTTCCGACTGGCTTCTGTTATTTTTACCATAAAGCCAGTTCCGTATATGCCACCGAAAATGCGCTCCCGATAGTAAAAAATATAGCCGCCCATCATAGGTGTTTTACGGATATCTTCCAATCCTGCAAGCTGTTCTGTTATGTATTCTGCAAGCTCTTTAGCCTTTGATTTTTCCATAACAAATACTCCTTTACAACCTTTCCCCACACTCAACGTTATTTTGCAAACACCCGAATCGCAATTTTTGATTAGTCTATTTTGGGCGATTTTACATGCTTATTTCAAATAGAAATTATTTGGATGACCCTGTGAGCTTTTTCAGAATCTTTCCGCGAAAATGGGCGCTCGCCTTATTTCGGATTATGCCGAGAAAACGCTCCTGATCTTCAGCCATCCACTTGTCGATATATTTCGTATAGAACGCGGTTTCCTGTTTCTTCTTGCCCGCACCGACAAATGTTGCTGCAAAGCCGAGCATAATCAGTTCTTCTATCCGTTCTTCACTGAGCCTGAACGCCGCTGCATAAAGGTTTCTGATATCTTGAATGACTTGATCGGCATAGCCCTCCTCCCTGTTGATAATCAAGGCTCTGAAGGGGTATTTGAATTCGATATCAATGCCTCTGAAAAGAGCATAGGCACAATGTCTCGTTGTAAAATCTGTCACATAGGACATTGCTGCGAATTGCGCCTCTTCCGGTTCGCCGGCAAACGGCATCGTCCATGCAGCAGTGAGGGGTATGGTGTCGGGCAGCTCGTCGCATCTGCAAAGGAGCCACTGTCTGAGTTGTTTCTCATCCGCATCGTCCCAATTCAGTTCCGGTTCATCAGCGCGGCGCTCCTTTGGTGGAAAAAGCATTCTATTCACAACCTTTTCTGCGATCTCCACAGCAATATCAGCGCACCTTCCGCACCTGAAAAGAGAATTGGTCATATCCTCCCATTGGTATTTCTTATTTTCCCAAGATATCTCATTATCTCTTATAAGATCTTCTGTAATGTCGGGATTCTCTTTATAGCATTTTTCATAGAGCCTGTATTCCTTCTGGGACCAGTCTTTTGCTTCTGTCAGAAACCAGATAAGATATTTCTTTATCTCATCCTTTGTCATTTCTTTGTCCTTCATAATCTCACCCCATCACTTTTATTTATATTATCAGTCATTCGCTATCCGTGACAACATTTTGACGCACGCTCAAACGCCTGTTATCATTTTGAC
>DMBA01000358.1 GCA_003446315.1 Ruminococcus sp.
TGATAATCGGCGTGACCTGCCGCAAATTAGCATTCTGAAACACAATCAAAACAAATGTCTTTCTAAGTCATTATACATCATCACCAATGATAAATCAACCCAAAACCAACAGAAAATAGCATACAATTACCACGACTGATCGAAAGTACAACGGATACGCATGTAAAAATGATTCGAGTCATTGCATTTTTCTTCATAGTATGATATACTGATTATATTTGATTCTTTTATACCGGACGATCATACCAAAGTGCCGTTGATCGGGCATCATCGTCGGATATGAAAAAACACAGCAAGCCGCCTCATCGCTTCCAAACGGAAAAGCATTGATCCGGCTGGATTTTCGAAAGAAAGAGGATTTGTAAATGGATAGGTCATCTAAAATTGAACTGACTAATATGTGCCTGATCTACGATGAAAAGCGTGTTCTTGTGCAGGAAAAGAAAGGGCTGAAAGAAAAGTATCAGGGCGGACTTGTGTTTCCGGGCGGTCATGTGGAACCACACGAATCTTTGCTGGATTCGGTCATTCGGGAGATGAAAGAGGAAACCGGTCTGACGATCTATCAACCTCAGCCATGCGGTTTTAAGGATTGGATTCTGGAAGACGGCACACGCTATATCGTTCTGCTCTATAAAACGAATCGGTTTGAAGGAACGCTGAAAAGTTCCGAAGAAGGAAAAGTGTTCTGGCTGAACCGCAGCGAGATCAGCTCTGCAAATCTGATCTGGAATATGCGTGAACTGATGCAGATCTTTGAAACGAATCAATTCAGTGAGTTTTTCTTTCAGATACAGAACGGATCTTATGAAGGAAAACTGCTGGGCTGAAAAAGCGATCATGGCGGAAGTCAAAAAAAGTCGAAGAAAACGCCGGATGATATTGTTTAGGGTATTGATTTTTAGAAAAAAATATGCTATACTATATGAGCAAATAAAGTAAGGGGGCGAATCATATGCCACATTCATCCGGTGGCGGCAGTCACCACGGCGGAAGTCATCACAGCAGCCATCACAGAAGCGGTCACAGCGTAGGATCAAATCGTTCACGCATCAGCAGTACACCCTATGCCGGTGCGAGAAGATTCCGTTATCGGCACAGAGGCGGCTATCGCTATTTTTATACGACCCGTCAGCCGGGAAAGATTTTTCAGCCGGCAAGACTGCTGATCGGTCTTTTTTACACACCGTTTATTTTTGCGGGTGTGTTTACGATTAAGTCAGCATTCGAAAACATGAATCAGTCTTATTCCCGTGAGGTCGTGATTATCGACAGCGCCAATGTTCTCGAAGATGAAACAAAACTGCGGAATTCACTCAATGCGTTCTCTGAAAAAACAGAGATCACACCTGCTGTCATCACTGTGAATCATGATGAATGGCAGAATAACTATTCTTCACTGGAAGACTATGCCTATAGCCGGTATCTGGCTGAGTTTCCGGACGAAATGCACTGGCTGATCGTTTACTCTGAGCCAAGTACTGCCCAGGAATCAGCACAAAATGAAGCCGATGTAGACTGGTGTTGGGAAGGTATGCAGGGGGATGATACAGACCCTGTGCTGACAACCTATGTCACCGGTCAATTCAATCAAACACTGCAAACCGCACTGGAACAAGGTACTGAGCCGGTATCCGATAGTATAGCATCTGCATTTGATGTTGCAACATCCATATCCAATAAAATGGTCAGAAAGCCGGATTGGGAAATGTTTGGAGGCGGTGCATTCATGTTGGGATTTGTCTGCTTCCATGCGTTCTTTATGCTCGGACTGCATGAATGGAAATATCGCCATGCTGAACTTGATCCGGAAGATCCCGGCAACGTGCCTGACAACCGTGCCGACCCGATGTTAATGGGAGCACAGCAAATGCAAAGTCAGCCGCAGTTTGGCACACAGGTGCAGCAGCAGTTCGGTACGCAGCAACAGTTTGGTGCTCAGGTGCAGCAGCAGTTTGGTACACAGCAGCAGTTTGGCGCTCAGGTGCAGCAGCAGTTCGGTACGCAGCAACAGTTTGGCGCTCAGGTGCAGCAGCAGTTCGGTACGCAGCAACAGTTTGGCGCTCAGGTGCAGCAGCAGTTCGGTACGCAGCAGCAATTTGGCGCTCAGGTGCAGCAGCCTTTTGGTATGCAGCAACCGGCATCACAATCTGCTGAAATGCCGGACTTGTTTACGGAACCGCCGCAAACGGATAACAATCCTTTTGCAATGCCGCAGTTTGATGCGCAGCAGCGGCAGTTTGATTTGCAGCAGGAACAATTCAATGCACAGCAGCGGCAATTTGATATGCATCAGCAGCAGTTTAATATGCCGCCTTTGCAGCCGACTCCGACTGTATCCAATGATCCGGGCTTTTCGCAGACAAATACACAACCGGCTATGAAAACCTGCCCCTACTGCGGTATGCAGTATTTTCAGGGAATCCGATATTGCCCCGGCTGCGGCGTTGATGTCTCAAATATGTAAAATCCAGCATCTCATTGATTGAGATGCTTCCGGCAAATCGTTCCATGCAAATACAGATCTGTGTTTGGCAGCGGTTCGTCCGGTTTAAGATCTGACACAAAAACCGAAGCAGCATCTTCACTGCTTCGGTTTTTATCTTTCTGTATTTCAGTGTATGATCTGGCATCATCAAAACAAACGTATCTATGAGAAAATGACGAGAAACGGAGAATGCCGTCCATGAATATTCTAATGATCAATCTGCCATTTGCAGGACACACCAATCCGACCCTTCCGCTGACCGATGCACTTGTAAAGCACGGGCATTCGGTGACCTATATCAATGCAGAACCGTTTCGGAAGGCAATTGAACGAACCGGTGCAAAATTTATTCCGTATGAAGGATTTCCGTCTGAACCGACTGAATCCGAGAAAAAGAGGTGCAGTTTCACGGCTGCATTTCATACTGCGATGCATTTGCAGGAACAATTCGATTTGCTGATCTATGAAATGTTTTTCTATCCGGGAATCGAGATCGCAAAACGAAAAGGAATTCCCTGTGTCAGACAGTTTTCTCAGCCTGCATGGTCAGAGGCAACATGGAAAGATGCGCCATTGATGTTCCGTGCTTCCGCAAAACTGATTGATATGCAGGTACTGCCAAAGCGTATAGCCAATCAGCTCGGTTTGGAGCACACTTGTCTGCGGGACGGCATCATTCATAGCAAGCCGGCGCTCAATATTGTTTATGTGCCGGAAGCATTTCAGACGAAACGAAGCAATTTCGGGGACGACTATCTCTTTTTGATTCCGGAAGCAAAAGCCGTCGCCGGAGATATCACAATCCCCTACCAAAACATGAAAAGCCCCATTGTTTACATCTCACTCGGCAGTATTATCAGCAACAAAGGGTTTTGCAAAGAATGTATTCAGGCTTTCGGAAATACAGAATGCTCTGTGATCCTGAATACCGGAAGGATCGCACCGGATTCTCTCGGCACGATCCCTAAAAATATATATGCTTACTCGTTTGTACCGCAGATCGAGGTTTTGTCGCATACAGATGTATTCCTCACCCACTGCGGCATGAACAGCATCAATGAAGCACTGACGCTCGGTGTTCCGATGGTTGCAATGCCGTTTCTGAATGACCAGATCACAAATGCCAAACAGATCGTAAAACTGGGAATCGGTATGCAGGTTCGCTCTTTTCCAAGCAGCGGAAAAGAACTGTATCACGCTGTCAAAACCGTATATGAAGACGCAAAATATAAGCAGAATGCGGAAAAGATGCGAAATAAAATACGGAAGCAGATCAGTATGGATGCAGTTGTCGAAAAAATAGAGCAGCTCAAAGGAAGATAACAGCGGTTGCTGCGGAAAGATCATCGGGAACAGCCGTACCGATCATTTCATTCGGACGCTTTTCTTTTTGCATAATACTTGCAGATCAGATGTATGATCTCCTGAAATGCCGGCTTGCAACCCGGAATAAAATATTGCAATGCAAAACAATGATGCATGCCTTTTCCGATATGGAACACGCATTTTGCGCCGGCTTTCCGATAACTTTCCGCGTAAACGGGCGCAAATGCATACAGAGTTTCTGCGCTGCCGTAATAAAAATGCGTTATTGGTGCATTGCGGAAATCGCCGTGTGCTGTTGCAAGATATTTTTCAGGAACCTCTCTGCCGCAGCACATGATCTCCCGCGCAGTATCCATGTATGCGGCAGGGATCATGATATCCTGTGCATCCAATGCCTTGATTGCAGTTCGTTCCGCTTCTGTAACCGGAACACTTCCCGGCGAAATCGGGATCAGCAGCCCGGGCATGGGAATGTGCATGCCGCTGTCGTTTAACTCATTGATATATGTAATCAGATCAAGCAGTAATGCAGCACCCGACGAAAATCCCAGAAATACGATATTTTCCGGGCTGTAAAATTGCAGCATTTTGGCATAGCATTCATAGATCATCTGCACATTTTCAAGCATAT
>DMBA01000300.1 GCA_003446315.1 Ruminococcus sp.
AGAGCAACTGACTCTTAATCAGTGGGTCCCGGGTTCGAGTCCCTGATGGTGCATCCAATGGCCCGTTGGTCAAGCGGCTAAGACGACGCCCTCTCACGGCGTAATCATGGGTTCGATTCCCGTACGGGTCATAAACCAGATTTCAAGAAGCTCCGCTTCTGAAATATATTCGCAGAGCCGGTGTTAATGGCAATGAGGATCCACCCGTTCCCATTCCGAACACGGAAGTTAAGCTCATTCGCGTCGACAATACTTGGATGGAGACGTCCCGGGAAGATAGATCGATGCCGGCACTGCACATATTCCTCCATAGCTCAGTCGGTAGAGCACCTGACTGTTAATCAGGGTGTCACTGGTTCAAGTCCAGTTGGGGGAGCCAAAACAAAAGTCCGTAATCATTTTGATTACGGACTTTTTCTTTTATGCCGTTTTTGAAATAAACTTGTGTTTTTTCGGAGCATTTCGTCAGTCCGGAAGGGATGCGGACACTTTATCTACAAACTGACAGGAACGATCATGCAGGTCGTTCTCGTATTTTTATGCAGTTGTGCATAAGGAATTCAGACCATTTGTCAGTTGCAAAATATCATACATCATTGTAATTTGACCGGAAATCCGGTATGATAAAGAAGGAAACCGACAGCAGGGCGAAGACGCATGCGAATGCTGCCCCCATAAAGCGTTTGGATGCATCGCCCTGTGTGTCTCCGGTATAGAGAAACCGCAAAAGCGGAACACGAAAAATCAATTGATATGTTTTTGGGAGGAATTACAATGAAAAAAATCATGATCGGTGCTGCGGCAGCCGCAGTGATGATGAGTACGGCAGCAGCTGTGCTTCCGGATCCGGCAGGCGACATGCTGATTTCAGCGGAAGCTGCGGACATCATCAGCGGTACTGCCAGCCAGAATTTCACGGCAGACGGTACGGCAAGCAATTATTTTGAGATCACCGGCAATCTTTCGTCCGGAAAAGGAACTGCTGTTTATAACGGCATGACTTTGACTCAGTGCCTGAAAATGGAAAGCACCACCAGTGTGAAATTTACAACAGCCGGTACTGCCAAGGTCACACTTGTGATTCAGGACGGACAAACTGTATATGTGGACAGCCAGAAGCTGGATATTACAGGCTCACCGCTGACGGTATCCGTGGGCGCGGGTGCACATGAGATCAAAAAAGGCAGCGGCAGTTCGAATCTGTTCTATATCAGTGTGGAAGGGGACGGCAGTGCTGTTGTGACCACTGCACCGCCGGTTCAGACCACAGAACCGGTCGCAACAACTGCTGCCGGTCAGCCGGCCGTGACGACAGCAGTCAATCCGCCGGTCGTTTCCGGTGCACTCAAGGCAGTGACATCCGGCGGCTGGAATGAGATGCTGTTTGCAGTCTTTTCCGGCATTCAGGATGCCGATGTGACCGCTGTTTCCTATAGCGGTGCTGCAAACGGTACTTTGCAGGGGCAGGATCTGCAATATCTCGTCAGAGATACGCAGCAGGGCGTGCGCATTGATATTCCGGGCTTGAAAGCCGGTATTTATCAGCTCCATGTGGAGACAACAAAGGGCGCTGCGGATATCAGCGGCATCTCGGTCAGTGCACAGGATCGTTCCGGTTATGCCCACTTCAAGTATACAGACGGCGTGGGCGCATATCGGGATGACGGTACGCTGAAAGCAAATGCAGTCGTGCTGTATGTCACAGACAGCAATAAAAATACCGTTACGGTACAGTCAAAGGACGGCACAAAAGTAACGGGCATCGGCAATATTCTGAATTCCACCGGACAGGATGTCGGCGGCGGAAAAACTTCTAAGGGCGGCAAGGCGAATACCAATCAGGATATCATTGAAAAGCTCGCAAAAGACGGCACACCGCTGGTGATCCGTCTGATCGGGGATGTCAAAGCACCGGACGGTCTGACGGCATATGATTCCGTGGATTACGGCGGATCGGTCGGCGATAACGGCTATATGGCGCGGATGCAGTCGGGCAAAGATGTCACCATCGAAGGCATTGGCTCGGATGCTGCTATGAACGGATGGGGTATCCATTTCATCGCAGAAAGCGCAAACCCGACACTCGGCAAGAGCTTTGAAGTGCGCAATCTGAAATTCCGGAATGTGCCGGAAGACTGCATCGGCATGGAAGGTGTGCAGGAAGGCAGCAAGCTGACGGCATCTGTGGAGCGCTGCTGGATCCATAACAACGAATTCTATAAGCCTTCTATTTCGAATCCGGCTGAATCGGATAAGGCTGGCGGCGACGGCGCATGTGATTTTAAGCGCGGCATGTATTTCACCAACAGCTATAATTACTATGAAGGCTATCACAAAACGAATCTGGTGGGTGCATCGGACAGCAATTTGCAGTTCCATCTGACCTATCATCATAATTACTGGTATCAGTGCGAATCCCGCGGCCCGCTTGCACGGCAGGCAAATATCCACATGTATAACAATGTGTTTGAAGGACAGACCGGCTATTGCCAGAATCCGCGTGCAAATGCATATATTTTCTCGGAATACAATCTGTTCGAAAACTGCAAGAATCCGCAGCAGGTCAAGCTCGGCGCGATCAAGAGCTATCACGATACACTGACCGGCTGCAAGGGCGATATGGATGCGGTGACTGTGACCGACAAGAGCCAGAAGGTCTCCAGCGGCAACACTTACGGCGATTTTGATACCAATGCTTCGCTTTCTTATATCCCTACCGGTGACTATGTGCTGGAAACAGATACCGCAAAGCTGAAAACCGTATTTCAGGCTTGGGGCGGCACACTCGATGACAGCAGTGTATCCGGTACGCAAATCGCAGCACAGCCCGTGACAACGCCTGCTGCAATGACACCCACAACCGTTACAACAACCACCACGACTGTGACAACGGTCACAACGACTGTTTCCGAGCCGCAGAATGACGGCGTGACAGGTGATGTCAACGGCGACACAGAAGTGGATGTTGCAGATGCAGTGCTGCTTGCAAGATTCCTTGCCGAAGATGCAGAAGCGATCATTAGTGAGCAGGGCTTCCTGAATGCGGATGCTGACCACTCCGGCGTGACAGACACAGAAGATGTCATCATGATCCTGCGCTATATCGCAAAACTGATTGATACGCTCTGAAATCCCTCATCAAGAGCTGATATACCCTCTCCTCAAAGCCGCCTCTGATGCTGTATCAGGGGCGGCTTCGTCTGAGGGCAGAGCCATCATTGGAAATCTGTCGGAGACACTGAAAGTAAAAAACGCATCCGGATGCTTCTCCGGATGC
>DMBA01000122.1 GCA_003446315.1 Ruminococcus sp.
ATCGCGCTGCGTTCTGCACAGATGCCGAGTGTGGAACAGGTATCCACGCAAACACCGGTATAGATTTTTCCCGATTTTGACAGGATCGCCGCAGATACCTCGCCGCAGGTCACATATTCTGAAACTTTGCGCGGGTTCAGCGCTGCCTTTGCCGCGTCATAAAGTGTATTCCAAATCGCATCCATTTTCCTGCTCCTATCTGCGTACTGCGCCGCTGCCCTTTGTGCGGGACTGGATCACTTCCGCAATCGCAAATGCATAATTATTGATGCGGCGGAAATCCTTGCCTTCCAGCATCACGCGGATCGCAGGATCATCCCGATGCTCCCGCACCAGTATACGGCCGTCCATGCCGAGTTCTTCTTCACATGCTGCAATAAAGCCCGTGATCTCCTTGTCATTTTTCCAGATCTCACGCCAATATTGCGGGATCCGAACAGATACTGCGACCTGCGGATCATGCTCCATGACCGCTGCCAGTTTGCTCAGCGGCTGTCCGGTACGCTGCATCACCTGCATGATTCGTGCAGCCGTCAGCAAGCCGTCAGCAGCGGGCGCGTCATGGAAATAGAGATAGCCGGAGCTGTCACCGCCCAGCGCCAGACTCAGATTCCGGATCTTATCCAGCACAAACTGCGGTGCGGACTGCGTGATATGCACCGGTATTCCCTGCGCTTTTGCATACCGCAGAAAGCCCAGATTCGTCATGACTGTTCCGGCGACACCGCGCTCCATGACCTTCGGCAGCAGTTCCGGCGCTTCCCTTTGCTGCTCCAGACGGTCTTCGCACAGGATCGCCAGCATCCGGTCACCGTCGATCAGCTCACCCGTTTCATCCACGGATAAGCAGCGTCCGCCGTCACCGTCAAACGCAAATCCGGCGTGGCAATTATAATCCTTCACAAAGTCGATCAGCGGTTCCATAGACTGCACGCCGCATGCCCGGTTGATATTGATGCCGTCCGGCGCATCGTTTAACAAAAGCACCTCTGCGCCCAACAGACGGAACAGCGCTTCTGCGATTCCGCTGACTGAACCGTTGGCGCAATCCAGAGCAATTCTAAGCTGCTCTGTCTGCCGGAATTCAGACGGACTTGCCAGCCTTGCCGCAAGCTGCCGCATATAGCGTTTTACAGCATCATCCTGACGGGAGATAAAACCGCAGTTCTGGTGCGATTTCAGCGGAAGAGCTGCATTTGCCGGCATCAGCGCGGAGATCTCATCCAATTGCTCCGGCGACATCGGTTCTCCGTTTTTCGCATACATCCGGATATAGATCTGTTCATAGGAAAGATCGCCGCCCGATAACGAGAAGCCGCCTTCTGCATTCTCCGCAGAAAGCATCATCGCCATACCCGATGACGGCAGGATGCCCAGTACATGTGCGATTCCGCCGCCTGCACAGATTCCCGCACACAGCGCCGCTTCCAGCGCTTCCGCCGCACGCCGCGGATCTCTTGCAATATAGAATACAGGCGGATGACTACAGCTTCTGCCGATCGCCTGCGCTGCTGCTCTGCCAAGCTGGAGCATCAACTGACAGGTGATCTCCGTGATTGCTATGCCCCGCAGACCTTCCGGCCGCAAAAATCTGCTCATGTTCTTCCACCTCTCATGCCGGAAGCAATCCGGTTTGCTGTCGTTTATTATGTTTCTTCTTCGAGCACATAACCGAATATCATTCGGCGTTTTTTCAGATAATCCTCATATTTTGCACGCACGACCTTGCCATGCTTATTAAACGCATTATAGACAAGCAGCATACCGCCGTCATCCTGGAGCACAACCGTATGCACCGAAGACCGAAAGATCCTGCCGACCCAGTATACATACAGGCAGGTCTTTCCGCTGTGCAGGATCGCATCCAGTTCTGCCGGTTTCCATATCCGCTTCGCCGGCATGCCGAAATGTTTCAGGCAATGTCCAAGCATAAACAGATTCGAGCCCCAGAAACCGAATAACACCCGAAAACGCTCCATATACCGTGCGATTTCGATAAACGGTTTCGGTTTGCCTGTCAGCACAAGCGCGTTATAGACTGCGATGACCTCACAGCCGCTGAGACTCATCGTTGAAAGCCCGAATTTCATGCCTGATACCGCCCCCAGCGACTGACCGTTTATCAGCGCTGCCGGAAGCGGTATCTCCTGATTGTGTTTGAAATTTCTTTTGGAAAGGAAGCCCATGCGCTCTCCCCCCTGTTCAGTTTTCCATCATATCAGTCAGCGAATACTGCTGTCCGATCACATTGTTGTCAACCGGATATCCCAGATGCTGATAAGCAAGCAGTGTTGCGCATCTGCCGCGCGGCGTCCGCGATAACATACCGAGCTGCATCAGATACGGCTCGCACACATCTTCCAGTGTGACCGCTTCTTCCCCGATCGCCGATGCCAGCGTTTCCAGTCCGACCGGCCCGCCGTGATATCCGCGGATCATCATATCCAGCATTCTGTGATCGAGCTTGTCCAGACCGAGCTCATCAATTTCCAGACGTTTGAGTGCTTCCTTTGTTGTTTTTTCATCAATCACGCCGCTGCCGAGCACATCTGCAAAATC
>DMBA01000201.1:0-4806 GCA_003446315.1 Ruminococcus sp.
TGCGCTGCTTTGCCATTTCGCGGTCAATCAGGAAATATTCCTGTTCCGGGCCGACAGTTCCGCTGACGCGCTGTACATCATTATAACCAAGCAGATGCAGCACTTTTACGGCTTGTTCACTGACTGCTTCCATCGAACGCAGAAGCGGTGTTTTCTTATCGAGTGCTTCGCCGCTGTAGGAGTAGAACGCGGTCGGGATGCACAGGCTGTTTTCCTTGATAAACGCATAAGAAGTGGGGTCCCATGCGGTATAGCCTCTTGCTTCAAATGTCGCACGCAGACCGCCGGACGGGAACGAAGATGCATCCGGTTCGCCCTTGATGAGTTCTTTTCCGGAGAATTCCAGGATCGCGCCGCCGTTTCCGTCGGGGGAGAGGAAACTGTCATGCTTTTCGGCAGTGATACCGGTCATCGGCTGGAACCAGTGGGTATAATGTGTGGCACCGTTTTCGACCGCCCATTCCCGCATGGCACTTGCAACGACATCTGCAACGGTGGGGTCGATATCCTTCCCGTTTGCAATGGTTTCATGCAGGGATTTGTAAACGGCTTTCGGCAGACGCTCCTGCATCACGGCATCATTAAAAACAAGGCTTCCAAATACATCAGTCGGTTTCATAATAAACATCCTTTCAGCGGGATCACCCGCAATTTCCTGATATACAAAAAAACAGCAACGGCACTTCGGGAATTGACCCGAAACAGCGCCGTTGCTGTTTTCTGTGATACATGATAACACATTTTTCGTCGTTTGTCAATCGTTTGACAAAAATTTCACAAGGTTTTACGGTTTGCCTATGTTTTCCTATTGATTCTCATAGGTTTTTAGGATATTTTCCGCAGCAGACCGTTTGGAGATCCGGTGATTCATGGCTTGCTGCTCAATATATTTATGCGCTTGATCTTCTGTCATACCGAGATACTGAATGAGTGCATATTTCGCCCGGTTGACGATCCGCAGGTCGATGAGTTTCATTTGCAGGCGCTGATTTTCGCGTGAAATGATCTGCATTCTGGCATGTGCAGATGCCGCGTCATAGAGTGCCTGATGAAAAGAAGTATGCGGGAAGGGTCTGCCGAGCAGAAAGATGCCGCAAGGCTCCAGCGACTGCCGGAATTCAGGTTCCTGCTCATTTTTCACGACTGCAATGACAGAAGAAGACGTATTTTCCGCAAGATCGCTTGCAAGTTCCGTGCCGCACTCATCGGAAAGCGGAATATTGATAAGCACGATCGCGCAGCGGTTGTCCATCATTTTTTGGCGTGCTTCGGTACAGGAAAAGGCATTGCCGGAAACAGAAAAATCACCGTCCGGCAGATTCTCCCGCACATAGCGATGAAAATTCTCATTTGAGGAAATGACAAAAACCTCTTTTTGTGAAAAGAACGTCAGCATAGCGCCGATCACTCCGTATAAGCTGCAAAGAGGTGCGCCGGGAGCGATTGTTTCATAAAGGCACTTTCAGCCATGATGGCTTTTGCAGCGTTCAGATCAGAAGGCAGAGCCGGATAGTTTTCTGCGATTGCAGCAGGAGCATCCAGCAGATTTTCATTGCATGGGGGCGGGGGCGTGAGATTGCGCAGGATGCCGTCCAGACCGGCGCGCATGACCAGCGCAAACGCAAGATAGGGATTGGCAGAGGCATCCGGTGAACGCAGTTCCATGCGCTGATGCGAAACGTCTGCCGCAGGGATCCGGATGAGCTGGGAACGGTTGCTTGGCGACCATGAAACGCGGTTTGGCGCTTTTTCCTTCCCGAACCGGGCATAGGAGCTTTCCAGCGGATTGAGGACAGCGGTCATTTCCGGCGTATGCGCGAGCACACCTGCCATAAACGACTGAAACAGCGATTCATTTGCCGCGGCACGGATATCTGCCTGTGTGATGGAGCAATTGATATGGAACCCGTTTCCGGCTTCATCAGCGATCGGTTTCGGCGCAAACGAAGCCCACAGCCCGTTTCGTGCAGCGACTGTGCTGACCACTTGCTTGAATGTTATAACATGATCGGCGGCGCTGAGTGCATTGCTGTAGCGAAAGTCGATCTCATTCTGACCGGGCCCCTGCTCATGATGAGATCGTTCCGGCTGAATGCCCATTGTTTCGAGCGTCTGACAGATCTCTCTGCGGACATTTTCGCCGCCGTCTGCCGGTGCGATGTCGAAATATCCGGCGCGGTCAAGCGGGATATCGGTCGGGTTTCCGTTTTCATCGAGTTTGAACAGATAGAATTCGCATTCTGCACCGATATCGCAGCGCAGACCGTGCGAGGCAAAGAGCTGTTCTGTATCGGCAAGAAACCGGCGGCAATCAGCCGAAAACGGCGTACCGTCCGGATTCCGGATCTCGCAGAAAAACCGTGCAACACCGCCTCTGGAAGGTCTCCAGGGCAGCAGCGTCAAAGTAGCGGGATCGGGAAACAGAAACAGATCCGAGTGCGAAGGATCCCGGAATCCGGCAATGGATGAAGCATCAAACGCGATGCCCTGTTCAAAGGCACGTTCCAGTTCCGAAGCCTGCACAGAAATATTTTTCTGCACGCCGAACACATCACAAAATGCAAGGCGCACGAATTTGATATCACTGCTTTCGATCAGTTCCGCGGCTTCACGCTGCGAAAGATTCAGCATGACAACACTTCCTTTCTTTTTTCATATCATACCACAAGGACGGCTGCTTGTCAACCATGAATTTTCCGTTCAAAACGGGATTTGGATTCATCCTGTTCAACGGCAGTCGGATAAGCACCGGTAAAGCAGGCGGTGCAGATGCCGTCAGAATTTGCGAGCTGCGGGAGCGCGTTGACGGGCAGAAACCCAAGGGAATCCGCACCGATGATCTCCGCGATCTCCTGCACGGTATGGTGACAGGCGATCAGGTTTTCTTCGGAGTCGATGTCTGTGCCGTAATAGCAGGGATGGAGAAACGGCGGTGCAGAAATGCGCATATGGATTTCCTTTGCACCGGCATTGCGCAGCAGATTGACAATGCGGCGGCTGGTTGTGCCGCGCACGATGGAATCATCAATGAGCACAATGCGCTTTCCGGCGACAGTCTCCCGAATGGGGCTTAATTTGAGCTGAACGCCGCTGTCCCGTTCCGATTGTGACGGTGCGATAAATGTGCGCCCGATATATTTATTTTTGATGAGACCGATGCCGTAAGGGATGCCGGTGCATTCTGAGAAACCGAGTGCAGCATCCAGACCGGAATCAGGCACACCAATGACGACATCTGCCTCAGCGGGATGTGCTTTTGCAAGCAAAGCGCCTGCTTTTTTTCTTGCTGCATGAACAGATACGCCGTCCAGAACGGAATCCGGACGCGCAAAATAGATATATTCAAAGATGCAGGTATGTTTGGGTGCAGTGCCGGTATATCTGCGGTCAGAGAGCATGCTGCCGTCGGGGGTGAGGACGATGATCTCACCCGGTTCGACATCCCGCAGGAATGCAGCACCGACCGCCGCAAGCGCACAGCTTTCCGATGCAAGCACAAATCCGCCCTGCGGCAGCTTCCCGATACAAAGCGGACGGAAACCGTGCGGATCCCGTACCGCAATCAGCTTTTGCGCAGACATCAGAATCAGCGAAAAAGCGCCCTCTAGCTGCGGAATCGCAAGGCGCACGGCATCTTCGATGGAATCGGTTTGCAGCCGTGCCTGCGTAATCACATATGCAATAATCTCCGTATCGCTTGTGGTATGAAAAATCGCGCCGCGCTGTTCGAGTACGCTGCGCAGTCTGCCTGCATTGCTGAGATTACCGTTATGGACAAGCGCCATTTTTCCCTTTTGGTGATTGACTTCCATCGGCTGACAGTTTCGCCGCTGATTGCCGCCGGTCGTGCCGTAGCGCGTATGCCCGACCGCAATCGTTCCGTGCGGATACCCCGAAAGCACCTGCGGCGTGAAGACATGATCCACCAGACCGAGATCCTTGTGCGTGTGGAATACACCGTCATCATTGACCGAGATGCCTGCACCTTCCTGTCCGCGGTGCTGAAGCGCAAACAATCCGCAATATGTCAGATGTGCGAGGTTTTCCGGCTGCGGGGTCATAATGCCGAAAACGCCGCATTCCTCATGCGGATGCTCTGAAAAGCGTTCGCATTTTTCAAACTGATTATGCATCGGCATCCCCCATTGCAGCTTCCACAAAACCGACAAACAGCGGATGCGGTTTATTCGGACGGCTTTTGAATTCCGGGTGATACTGCACACCGACATAAAACGGCAATTCCGTCAGTTCAACTGTTTCTACGAGATTTCCGTCCGGCGAAGTGCCGCTGATGCAAAGACCTGCATGTGTGAGTGTTTCCCGGAATGTATTGTTGAATTCATAGCGATGGCGGTGACGCTCTGCAATATGCGGCTGATGATAACAACGCATCATCGTTGTTTCCGGCGCGATCACACAGGGATAGCTGCCGAGCCGGAGCGTGCCGCCCTTGTCAATGCTGTCAGACTGCCCGTCCATAAAATCAATGACTTTATGCGGTGTATCCGGTGCAAATTCACCGGAATGCGCATCCGGCAAATTTGCCATATGCCGCGCAAATTCGATGACAGCGATCTGCATGCCGAGACAGATGCCGAAAAACGGTTTCTTCTGTGTCCGCGCATATTGTGCCGCCGTAATCATGCCCTCAATGCCGCGCTGCCCGAAGCCGCCCGGTATCAGAATACCGTCTGCATGCGCAAGAATCTGCGAAACATTTTCCGGCGTAATCTGTTCCGAGTCGATCCAGTCAATCTGTACATCTGCACCAAGCTGATAGCCCGCATGATGCAGCGCCTCTGCAAC
>DMBA01000201.1:4914-10259 GCA_003446315.1 Ruminococcus sp.
AACGCTTCTGCGCGGCGCATAAATCCGCTGACAAAGTGCTTCCCATTCCGTGAGATCGGGCGGCGGTGTCTGCAATTGCAGCTCCCGGCAGACAATCTCCGAAAGATGTGCTTTTTCAAGCATCAGCGGTGCTTCATAGAGACTTTGCAGCGTGAGGTTTTCAATGACACAATCCTGCTTTACATTGCAGAAGCCCGCAATTTTCGTAAAAATACTGCGGTCGGTAATCGGCTCATCCGAGCGCAGAACGATGATATCGGGCGAGATGCCGAAGCCCTGCAATTCCTTGACGGAATGCTGTGTCGGCTTTGATTTGTGCTCACCCGATGCTTTGAGATAGGGCACAAGCGTGACATGAATATAGAGCGTATTCTCCCGCCCGACCTCATGCCCTAATTGCCGGATTGCTTCGAGAAACGGCTGACTTTCAATATCACCGGTTGTGCCGCCGATCTCCGTAATGACGACATCCGCATTGCTTTTTTCACCGACGCTGTAGATAAAATGCTTGATCTCATCGGTGATATGCGGAATGATCTGCACGGTTCTGCCGAGATACTCCCCGTGCCGTTCCTTATGCAGCACATTTGCGTAAACCTTGCCGGTCGTCAGATTGGAAAACCGGTTGAGATCCTCGTCGATAAAGCGTTCATAATGCCCGAGATCGAGATCTGTTTCCGCGCCGTCTTCCGTGACATAGACTTCCCCGTGCTGATAGGGGCTCATCGTGCCGGGATCGACATTGATATACGGATCGAGTTTCTGTGCAGCGACTTTCAGACCGCGGCTTTTGAGCAGTCTGCCGAGGGAAGCAGCCGTGATGCCTTTTCCAAGACCGGAAACGACACCGCCCGTTACAAAAATATACTTTGTCATTGTCAGCACCTCAGTTTGCAACATACATTTGCTTATAGGGATTGCCGCTGTCGGGTGTTACGAGGGTGAATTGTGCATGCAGGATCTCATCCGGATCGCCGCCGAAATGTTCACAATACTCCCTGACATACTGCCGGATCTCCGCGCATTCCTCCGCTGACGCGATATGGTGATGCACCTGATGCGGGAAATGAATACCGGCACAGTCAGAGCGCAGAAACAGCTTTCCGCCGTGCATACCGGTGCAGGGGAAATTGCTGACGATGGGCTTTTCGCCGCCGGAAAGTCCCAGCACAATGATGATGCCGCCCGCCTGATATTCACCGAGGAAACTGCCTGTGCGCCCGCCGATCACCATGACGGGCACTTTATCCTGATAGGCTTTCATATGGATGCCGGCGCGATATCCGGCATTGCCCTGTACGAAGATCCTGCCGCCGCGCATTGCATAGCCTGCCGCATCACCGATATTGCCGTGCACAATGATCTCGCCCTCATTCATGGTATCTCCGACGGCATCCTGCGCATTGCCGAAGGTTTCGATGACCGAGCCGTTGAGATAAGCGCCGAGCGCATTGCCGGCGATGCCGTTGATCCGGACATATTTGCCGGAAGTGCCCGCCGCGAGGAAGCGCTGCCCGATACAGCCGGTGAGTGTAATGTCGGTGTCGGCAGTCTGCCGCATTTGTTCATTGACTTCCGAGAAGCCCATGGCAGATACATTCAGTTCCATTCAAACAGCTCCTTTCAGCACTTTATCACGATATGCCGCGCTCATTGCGGCAAGCTGCGGTTCCGCTTTCAGCCGTTCAAAGTTGACAGTCGAAAGCGGTGTCTGATTGCGGATCAAGGCGGTATAAATACCGGTGCGGTGTATCTGCCCGAGCAGCATAAAACCGACCAGTTTATCATCCTTGACGAACAATCTTTTGATATGCAAATCGTCTGATTCCTCGAACATTTCGCATCCGTCGGGCTGTGCACCGGCAGTATGGCAGTGCAGCCCGAAAAAGCCGATACTGTTCATCGGGATGGCGTTGTCAAAGCATGCAGTTCCGCCTGCCATATTGACCCCTGCGGTATGTCCCTGCATATAGGCATTCGGCATCAGCGCCATGACCTTGACCGTATCCGACGAAACATCGTGATATTCGGTGCAGTCGCCGGCAGCATAGATCTCCGGCAGAGAGGTTTTGCAGGCATCGTCCACGATAATCCCGCGGTTGATATTGCCGCCTGCATGCTTTACGATTGCGGTATTTGCACGGACACCGACCGCGAGCACCAGCACATCAAAGTCAACTGTTTCGCCGTTATGCATGACGGCACGGTTCCCCTGAAATGCCTTTGCACTGTTTCCGAGCAGGAACCGGATGCCGTTTTGTTCGAGATGCTTCTGCATCATGGCGGCACATTTGTCATCGAGGATGGAAGACAGCACACGCGGCGCAAGGTCACAGACCGTGATGCTTTGCACGCGCTGATGCAGACCCTCAGCACATTTCAGACCGATCAGACCGGCACCGATGATGAGCACTTTGCTTTCCGGTGTGACGGCTTTTTCGAGTGCCAGTGTATCGTCAACGGTCATAAATGAGAATGCATTCTGTACGGTATCAAGCCCCTGCATCGGCGGAACAAACGGAGAAGAACCGGTGCACACGCAGAGTGCGTCATATGGATATTTGTCCCCGTTATCCAGCGCAATTTCTTTTGTATCTGCATGAATTTCATCGGCTGTTCTTCCGTAAATAACATTGACGTTCTGATCTTCATAAAACGTTTCATTCCGATAACACATGCGTTTCAAATCTGTTTTCTGTTCCAGATAATAGGAAATCAGCGGACGGCAATAAACCGGATGATTTTCTGCGGAAATGACGGTAATGCTGCCTTTCGTATCGACCGAGCGAATGCCCTCAATACAGCCAGCCGCAGCCACACCGTTCCCGATAATAACATAATTCTTCACGCCTTGTTCACCTCTCCTCATATACGATCGCACCGTTCGGACATCCCTTGACGCAGGCAGGTGCACCGCAGGAATTCTTCATACAAAGCTCACATTTCTGCGCAACACCGCTTTCATCCTCAACCACAGCGCCGTAAGGGCAGACCAGCACGCAGGTCAGACATCCGACGCATTTGTTATGGTCGATCTCGATCACGCCGTCTTTTTTGGAGAGTGCGCCAGCGATACAGCTTTTGACACAGATCGGATCCTGACAGTGCCGGCAGGAAACGGCGTAGGTCACGCCGTCGGCATCTGTCTCGACCTGAATGCGGGGATAGATCGTTTTCCCGCGCAGCGCCTTGACCATATCCGTCATACCGGAATTGGCAAATGCGCAGTTATATTCGCACAAATGGCATCCCAGACACCATTCTTCTTTCACATAGATCCGTTTCATTTGATTCGCTCCTTATACCGGTTTAAGCACCTGCATGTGAAATGCCAAGGATTTCGAGTTCTTTTTCGGTCAGACCGACACCGCGCAGCATCAGGCGGTTTCCGCGGAGTGCTTCGATCGAATTGATGCCCATGCCGCCCATGAGTTCCTTGATCTCATGCCGCCATGCGTCCATCAGATTGATGAGCCGCTGCGAGCCGGTATCAGGATTGAGGCGCTTGACGAGATCGGGGCGCTGTGTCGCAATACCCCAGTTGCATTTACCGGTATGGCAGCTTCGGCAGAGATGACATCCCATTGCAAGACATGCTGCCGTAGCGATATAGCAGGCATCCGCGCCGAGTGCGATCGCCTTGACAACATCTGCCGCGGAGCGCACCGAACCGCCGCACACAATGGAAACATTATTGCGGATGCCTTCATCCCGGAGTCGTTTATCAACTGCTGCGAGTGCAAGCTCAATCGGGATACCGACATTATCACGGATGCGGGTCGGTGCAGCGCCCGTACCGCCGCGGAAGCCGTCGATCGCAATGATATCCGCGCCGCTGCGTGCAATACCGCTTGCAATTGCGGCAATATTATGAACGGCAGCGACCTTTACGATGACCGGCAGACGATATTCGGTTGCTTCTTTGAGCGAATAGACGAGCTGCCGCAGATCTTCAATACTATAAATATCGTGATGCGGGGCAGGGGAGATCGCGTCGCTGCCTTCGGGGATCATGCGCGTTTTGGAGACATCGCCGACGGCTTTTGTACCGGGCAGATGACCGCCGATGCCGGGTTTTGCGCCCTGACCCATTTTGATTTCAATTGCAGCACCTGCTTCGAGGTAATCCTTATGCACACCGAATCTTCCGGATGCGACCTGCACGATGGTATTTTTGCCGTACTGATAGAAATCCTCATGCAGACCGCCCTCACCGGTATTATAATAGATACCGAGAGCAGTTGCAGCTCTTGCAAGACTTGCATGCGCGTTATAGCTGATCGAGCCATAGCTCATAGCAGAAAACATGACCGGCATACTGAGTGTCAGTTGCGGTGCCAGTTTTGTATCGAGCGAACCGTCCGGATTCCGCTGGATGCGATCCGGCTTTTTACCGAGAAATACGCGGGTTTCCATTGGTTCCCGCAGCGGGTCAATCGGCGGATTGGTGACCTGCGAAGCATTGATGAGGATCTTATCCCAATAGACGGGCAGGGGATTCGGATTGCCCATTGAGGAGAGCAGTACACCGCCGGTTTCTGCTTGCCGATAGATCTCTTTGATCGTCTGATCGGAGTAGTTTGCATTTTCGCGCAGACGGCAATCACTCTTGACGATCTTGAGTGCTCTGGTGGGGCAAAGCGAAACACACCGCTGACAGTTGACGCATTTTGCCTCATCGGAAAGCATGATCTTGCCGTCTTCATCGTACCAATGGACTTCATTTGCACATTGTCTTTCACAGACGCGGCAGCGGATACAGCGCTGATCGCTGCGCACGACTTCAAATTCCGGATAGAAATTCAAAATGCTCCCTCCTTAACTCTGACAATGACCGGTTCTCCGCCGGCAGGCGACCAGATATTCCGGATATCGGGTGCCATCACACGGATGGCAGCTTCTTCACTTGCGATATAGACCATATCATCCTGTTCGCCGATGACCATCGAACGGAGTTTCAGGCGGTCATTGAGCGCCATCAAGCCGCCCTCAAAGCCGAGAATGATCGAGAAAGGCCCGGTGACAAGCAGACTCGGAAACACATTCCGCAGATAGGTATACATTTGTTTTTCGGCATCGGGTTTTGCGTCGATGGTAGACCAGAACGGCGCAGCGATGACCGCAGCGGTTTCTTCGAGTGTCAGTCCCTGCCGCCGCAGCAGATAGTCAGCGATATAGGTAATGACCTCTGTATCCGTTTGCAGTGTACATTTATATCCATACATTTCGATGAACCGGCGGTTTGCATCATAGGATGAAATTTCGCCGTTATGAACGATGGAATAATCGAGCATACAGAACGGATGCGCACCGCCCCACCAGCCGGGCGTATTGGTGGGATATCT
>DMBA01000201.1:10382-10884 GCA_003446315.1 Ruminococcus sp.
GGAAACCCGACCGCCTTGAACGCGCCCATATTTTTGCCGCAGGAAAAGACATAGCTGCCGTCGAGCTGTGCATTGATGCGGTTGACGATCCGCACGACCAGTTCCTTCTCGTCGATCTGCAAATGGCGCAGAACGGACTGCATCGGGGAGACAAACACACGCCGGATGATCGGTTCATCGGTGATCTGCGGGATCTTGCGCACCTTGATATGCTCATCCTGCACAATTTCGAAGTATTCACGCAGCAAAGTCATACATTCGCTCTGACATTGCCGGTCGTTGAAGAAGATATGCAGCGCATAAAAATCGCGGTATTCCGGATAGATACCGTAAGCAGCGAAGCCGCCGCCGAGACCGTTTGAGCGATCATGCATCGGCACCATACTTTCAATGATGCTTTCGCCGTTCATGCGTCTGCCGTCGCGTGAGATCATGGCAGAGACAGCACATCCGGACGGGATTCTAACCTGACCTTCCAGTGGGATCATCTCAAATTCCTCCT
>DMBA01000294.1:0-4552 GCA_003446315.1 Ruminococcus sp.
CAGCGGAGAAGCCCTCTGCAATTGCCATCTGCATTACCTGTGTGGATGCACTGCTCGGCACGGATATGGAACGTGTCTGCCGGGACTGTACCGAAAAAACCGGTGTGCCCGCATATCCGGCATATATGTATGCGCTGACACGGGAAAAGCGTCTGCCGCCGATGGGGCTGGTGCGCAAATCGGTCTATTCGCTGCTGAAACCGCAGAAGCGTGTTTCAACAGCATGCAATCTGCTTGGATTTTTCTCTGCAATGGATGACGGCTGTGAGCTGTATCCGCTGCTGAAATCAGCCGGCATCAAAACGGTCGGGGAGCTTGGGCGATGTCAGACATTTTCCGAATATGAAGCGCTCTCAAAGGCGAATTTCAATCTTGTGCTCAATGCCGAATCGCGTTATGCGGCACAGGATATGCAGGAACGGCTCGGCATCCCGTTCATTGAACTGACGCGCCTTTACCGGCTTGAAAAGATTCACCGGCAATATCAGCTTCTGGGGCAGGCAATCGGCGCAAATCTGGATGATTCTGCATATTATCAGCAGACAGCGGAAACTGTGCAGGCATTCCGCGCAAAATACGGCGCACTGCGGTTTGCCGTCGGAGAATGCCTGAATGCGGACAGCTTTGAGCTTGCACTGGCACTGACTGAATACGGCTTTTCCGTACCGGAAATCTACGGCACGGTCGGAGAGCGCAATTTCATCTTCATCAAAAAACTTGCAGAGGTATCGCCGGATACCCGCATTTACTCCAATCTCTCGCCGTCGATGATGCAGTATGAGCGGGACTGTGAAATAGATGCGGTCATCGGCAACGATGCGATGTATTATCACAAAGATCTGCCCGGCATCGGTTTTCAGGAAGAAGCGCAGCCATTCGGCTATCGCGGTGTTGACCTGCTGTTTGCCGGACTTGATGCGACACTTTCAGGGGGCAAATAATATGGTGAAAAGAAAAACGAAGGAATATTATACAGTTACACTTGACGGCATCCCGGTCAGGATGCTGGGGGGATTTCTGCGTGAAACGCTCGGAATGAGTGCGGAAAAGATCGAAAACTCGCATTTTTATGCGGTGGGATCGGGAGATTTTACATACTCCGATGCACTGGATCTGGATGCATATTTTGCAGAACGTCACAGCGCAACAATGCATATCAAAAAGATCCGGTTCGACCGTGAATATCGGGAAGGAACATGTCTGATCTATTCGGACGGCAGCAAGGCGCAGCTCGAATGCGATATTGAAGAAGCGGATTTTGATCTGAAAAAGCTGCCGGAATTGCAGGAGTGGCTGCGCACGCAGGTGCGTGAGTGGGTTGCGGAATATGCAAGCATCAGCTATACTTTTGACAATGGCATGCTGTTTGAATACGGGAAAGGGGCGGCATCATGAGCCGGCTGCTGACACATTTATCCCCGCTTGCGCCGGATGATTCAGGTGCATGCGGCGTATTCTATGAGCTTGGCGGCATTACGGTGATCTGTGATGCAGGCGGCTGTGCGGGCAATGTCTGCGGATTTGACGAACCGCGCTGGCACGAGAAGAAATCAGCGCTGTTCAGTGCCGGTCTGCGGGATATGGATGCGATTCTCGGCAGAGATGATCTGCTTGTGAAGAAGCTGGCGAAGGCTTGTGAGCAGATTCCCGCCGCCTTTACCGCGATCATCGGGACACCTGTTCCGGCGGTCATCGCAACCGATCTTCAGGCGCTGAAACGGATGGCGGAGAAGAAAACGGGCCTGCCGTGCATACCGGTGGAAACAGACGGCACGCGGCTGTATGATTTTGGCGAAATGCTCGCATATTCGCGCATTTTCCGCACGTTTGCGAACGAAACATATCCGGTGCGGAAGGGAAAGATCGGCGTGATCGGTGCAACACCGCTGAATACCGGTCTGACACGCGCAGACGCGATCATACAGGCACTGAAACAGCAGGGCTGGGAGAACGTCGTCTGCTTTGGGCTGGACAGTGATCTGGAAGCGGTTCGGCATGCATCGGAATGTGAGCAGATTCTCGTGATTTCGCCTTCCGGACGAAAAGCGGCAGAGTATTTGCAGGAGACATTCGGAACGCCGTTCACGGTCGGTTATCCGGTTTTGCCGGAAGAAGTGACTGCGCAGGCAAAACAGCTTTCCGGTCAGCGTGTGCTGATCGTGCATCAGCAGCTTGCGGCAAATGCGCTGCGGGAACAGATCAGCGGCTGCACGGTTGACTGTGCAACATGGTTCATGCAGGATCAGCGGGATGCAGCAGAGGGAGATTTCCGCATTCTGAAAGAGCAGGATCTGCGTGAAGCTGCTTCAAAATATGATGTGGTGATTGCGGACTGTATGCTGCGGCGGGCAGCCGGTGCATTTGCGGGTAAATGGATTGACTTTCCGCATGCTGCTGTATCGGGAACAGTATGACCGCGGGCGTGATACTGCGGCGCGCAGACGCCGCCGATGCGGAAACCATATGGAAAATACAGGTCACGGCTTTTGCTGGGCTGCTTGAAAAATACCGTGATTATGACACAAACCCCGCAGCAGAGCCGCAGGAGCGGGTCGCGGAACGGCTCATGCAGCCGCAGACATATTATTATTTCATAGAGGCGGACGGTGAAACCGTCGGTACGATCCGCGTCGTGGATGCGGGCGACGGCAGCCGGAAGCGCATTTCTCCGCTGTGTATTCTGCCGGAATACCGGAACCGCGGCTATGCGCAGGCGGCAATTCTGGCAGCAGAAGCCCTGCACGGCAGCAAGCACTGGGAGCTGTCCACGATTCTGCAGGAGCCGGGAAACTGTCATCTCTATGAGAAAACCGGCTATCACCGAACCGGCGAAACGATGCAGCTGAATGAAAATATGACGCTGGTATTCTACGAAAAGGACGAAGGGAGCATGCCATGATACGCGAAGCAGAAAAACAGGATCTGCAGGGACTGCTGGAGCTTTATCTCCATCTGCACGAGACATCCGTGCCGGAAGAAAGCACATACCGTACATCGCTCTGGAACAGAATTCTGAACGATCCGGATTATCATATCATCGTTGCAGAGGAAGATGAAAAGATCGTATCTTCATGCGTTTGTGTGATTGTGCCGAACCTGACGCACGGTCTGCGCCCCTATGCGCTGATTGAAAATGTCGTGACGGATGCCGCATACCGCAATCGGGGACTTGCTTCGGCATGTCTTGCCCGTGCAAAGGAAATTGCGATACAGGCAAACTGCTATAAGCTGATGCTGATGACAGGCTCAAAAGAGCAGAAAACACTTGATTTTTATGCACATGCGGGCTACAGCAGCCTTGATAAGACGGCCTTTGTGCAATGGCTGGAATGAAACCGGAGACAATCATGCAAACCGTTATTTTTCATGTTTACGGCATCGTGCAGGGTGTCGGATTCCGCCCGTTTGCCGCAGTGACAGCAGAGCGCTTCGGCATCTGCGGAACTGTTGCAAACAAAGGCTCTTATGTGGAGATCATTGCGCAGGGTGATGCGGCGCAGCTTGCGGCATTTGCGGCAGAAATCCGGCAGCATCCGCCGGAACGCGCCATGATACTCGGCATGGACAAAGAGAACTGCACAGATGATGCATTTTCAGTATTTTCGTCATTTTCGATTATTGAGAGCGAAAAGGAATACGGTGATATTTTCGTTTCCCCGGATATTGCGACCTGCGGGAAATGTCAGCGGGAGTTGTTCGATCCGCAGAACCGGCGCTATCTGCACCCGTTTATCAACTGTACGCAGTGCGGGCCGCGCCTGACGATTCTGGATACCATGCCGTATGACCGCGAGCGCACGAGCATGCACGAATTTCCGATGTGTCCGGCGTGTGCAGCGGAGTATCACGATCCTGAAACGCGCCGCTACGATGCGCAGCCGGTTTGCTGCAATGACTGCGGGCCGGAGGTCTATATCATCGGCTCTGACCTGCGCGGCGGCGCTGCAATTACGGCGGTGCGGCGGGCGATCACAGAAGGGAAAATTGCGGCAGTCAAGGGCATTGGCGGATTTCATTTATGCTGCGATGCGAAGAACGCGGATGCTGTGAACCGGCTGCGGACACTCAAGCACAGACCGATGAAGCCCTTTGCGGTTATGATGCGGGATGCGGAAACGGCGGAGCGCGAATGTAACATATCGGACAGTCAGCGGGAGATGCTGACTGGCTGGCAGAAGCCGATTCTCTTGCTTGAAAAGCGCGAAAACATGTCGCTTTGTGATGAAATTGCACCGGATAACCGGACGGTCGGTGTGATGCTGCCGTATGCGCCGGTGCAGATGCTGCTGTTTGCGTATCCGGACGGCATCGACATGACAGATTGTCTTGTGATGACAAGCGGAAATGCGCACGGCGCGCCGATCTGCCGGAATGATGCGGATGCGGTACAGGAGATCGGCGGATTCTGTGACCTGATACTCTCGCATGACCGGAAAATCCGGCTCCGCGCAGACGATTCGGTCTGTGACTGGCTGTTTGACAAGCCATATATGATAAGGCGTTCGCGGGGATTTGCGCCGCTGCCGGTGATGATGCACCGAAAGCAGCATCG
>DMBA01000294.1:4670-5197 GCA_003446315.1 Ruminococcus sp.
CTGCTTTACGCATCGCCGTTTGTGGGTGATATGGCGGATATCCGCACGGTACATGCGCTGCGGGAATCTGTTGACCGGATGTGCGGACTGCTGGAAGCCGAACCGGAGCTGGTCGTCTGTGATACGCACCCGATGTACAATACAGTAACAGTTGCGCAGGAAATCGCGCAGGCACGCGGAATACCGCTGATACAGGTACAGCATCACTACGCGCATATTCTGGCTTGTATGGCGGAAAATGAATATACGCAGCGCGTGATCGGCGTGAGCTTTGACGGCACGGGATACGGCGATGACGGTACGATCTGGGGCGGGGAACTGCTGCTCTGTGATCCGGAGGAATATGACCGAAAGGGCAGCGTAAAGCCGTTTGTGCAGACCGGCGGTGATCTCTCTGCGAAAGAAGGCTGGCGGATTGCAGCGGCATTGCTGCGGGACGGCTGCGGCGAGGATGCACAGGTGCTCTGTGAAACGCTCGGCATATGCGATGCAAAAACCTTTACCCTGCAAGCAAAAATGGCGCAGAT
>DMBA01000365.1 GCA_003446315.1 Ruminococcus sp.
AATTCACTTAGGGGCACCCTCTATCGCAGGGTGCCCCTCTCCGGAAAACGATCCACTGGATCGTTTTCTCGGATTCACCCCTGCGGAGCTCCTTGCATGCGGGGTATTTCGCTCACTGCGGTGAGCGACCAGAGGCTCTGCCTCTGGACTCCGCGAGCTTTTGAAAAAGCTCGACCAAAACTTTTATTTAGGCTTCGCCGCTTTTGCTTAAGTTGTTGGCATTGCTTCCCTATAACGCATCCTTCTTTCTGAATCAACTTCGATTTTCAAACGGTCTGTTGAACGATCCGATCTCAATAAGGTTTCCTTCCGGATCGGCAATATAACAGGTGCGCTGACCCCAAGATTCCGTGATCGGTTCTAACACAGGCACTGCACCCTTGCTGACAACATCACGAAACGCCGCATCGACCTCATCAAAGGTGTCCACATACAATGCGATCTCTGAATGACCGTTGAGTCCCTTGATATACGCATATTTGCGGCTTGTCATATGCTCGAAATCCTTTCTGCCGTAAAGCAGAAACAGTACGCCGTCCTTGACAAGATATACGTTTGAGGTGTCTTCCGCCTCTTTTATTTCAAAGCCGAGTACATCTCTGTAAAAGCGGATCATTGCGCCCATATCATTGACAAATAGTCCGAATCCTTCCAGTCTCATAAAACGCTCCTTTCATTTGATCGGGTGTCTGATAACCGTTTTCAGCTTGTCCGGAGACCTATATTGATAATTTGAAAGCACCGGGCAGATCATGCTCAGTGCTTGTTTGCATACGATTGATTAGACTTTTCCAGTTTCAGCAGCGCGATCTTCTTATCAAGACCGCCTGCATATCCTGTAAGACTGCCGTCTGAACCAACAACTCTATGGCAGGGGATTATGATCGAGATGGGATTATGCCCGACAGCACCGCCAACTGCCTGTGCTGACATTCGCCCAACACCATTCTGCTTTGCAATGATATATGCAATCTCGCCGTAGGTCATCGTTTGTCCGTAAGGGATTGTCAGCATGATTTCACATACTGCTTTGCGGAACGGTGTTGTGTTCAGGCATATAGGAGGCGTAAAGGCGGGAACCTGAAAGCTGAAATATGTATCGAGCCAGTTGACAGCCTGTGTGAATACCGGCAGCGATGCTTCGATACTTTCAGATATCAGCTTATGGGGAAAGTGTTTCTGTCCGTCAAACCATAATCCTGTGAGTGATTCTCCGTTGCCGGCAAGCGTTAAGCCGCCAATCGGAGAAATATAATGATATTTGTAATTCATTTTTTTATGAAATCCGTATCTTCTCAGATATCAATGTTACAAAAAACATACTCGTGAAAAGATAGAAAGAATAAACAGAAAAATCCGGATCTCTTTGAAGCATCCGGATTTCAGTGTGATAGCTTGCTGTATAGTTTTTTGCTTACATCCAGCTTTCAAAAAATGTCAGCGCATTCCTTTTTGATCCGGCAGCCGCGTTATTCGTTGAAAATCAACCGAAGCTGCGCTGCCAGCGTGGAACGGAACAGCGGTGATTTCAGCGGCAGGATCTCCATATCTGCCGGAAGATCGGTGATGGGGCTTGCATGCTCATCCCGAATCATCAGGAACGGAATTTTCGGTGCAAGCAAATGCAGCGAGTTCAGTGTGTCTGCACCGGAGGTCTGAACATCGGATTCCCGTATAACAACCAGATCATACGGCGTATTCTGGGAATTGGAGAACCGCAGCGATGCACACACATGGTCAAAATCTGCCTGCCAGTCACTGTGAAAGCCGGATTCACGCAGCATTTCCATCGTTGCAATTGCAGCCGCCTGATGCGAATCCCACACAAATGCGCGTTTTCCGAAGGTGTAATGCAGCGGGAAAATTACCTGCTTCGGCACGAATTCCAACGGCAGCCGCAAAATGATCGCTGTGTCATGCGCGGGAAGCCTTACAAACTCCAGACTGCCGTTCAAAAGGGCAATCAGGCGCTTGCTCAAATAAAGATTATGCTGCTGATAATCCGGATGATGCAGCAAAAATGCTTCTTCGATGGATTTCATTGGGTCGTTTGCAGGGATCGGGGACATCAATCCGCTTTGAATATCCTGCGAAACACTGTCACCGTGCGTCACAAGTGAGAATTCATAGAGCGCATGGATATAATCCCCGTGAATCGCGGATTGTGATATCTGCAATGTGACATTGGAATCATTCGGCAATGACCGGATCACATTGAAGAAAATATTTTCAATCAAAAATGAAAGCTTACCGGAATCACATAAAACCGTTTCTTCTGTAACATGTGTTGCATATGAAACCAATTTCAAATTCTTTTCACGAAAAACCTGCTCAGATGACATGCGCATCTTTTGGAGAAGCAGAACCAGACTGGTCGGCTCTTTCAGTACCGGAAGCTGGTTGTTTTCCAGCAGAAGGACATCCTTTGCACATTCTGTCATGGCAGAGAGGCGTTCATATGCGGTGAACATGGAACGGAAATCAGAACGCTTTGCACTGTCATCCGGAAGGGATCGCTCCATTTTGTCAAGTGTACCGTAGATCTCATTCAGCAAAAGCTGGAAACTGCTGGCAATGTTCAGGAAAACATGCGCCTTGCGGATACGGGAACGGTCATTCCGGCGCAGATGCTCCTGGAGCTTCTCTTTTGCAGCAGACAGCTCATGCAGGTGTGCATCACGCTTCCGGATCTCATCATCGACATCCTCTACATATGTCATGACATAGCGTTTGCCGTTATCATCGCAGAAAAATTTTGCTGCAACATTGCACCAACGGTATTGTTTATTCTCAGCAATATCGACCAAAAACAGATGCTTCATATCCGATTTGTTCTCTCTTGCTGCACGCAGGATCGCTTCATAACTGAACAGTTGGGCAAACATCGGACGCTGATCCGGATAAATAAAGCGCTCCGGATATTCCGCGCAGAACTGGCTGAACGGTACATTTCCTTTGACCGGAATGAAATCATTATGATCGAGATGATAATAAGAAATGGTGTCTGTGTCCAGATCGACTTCGCTGACGCGCAGGAAGGAATCCTGGATCATCATTCCGAATTTCCGGCGCAGAATCAACTGCTCATGTTCAGAACGCGTCAGCTCATCTTTGTTCTGTACTTCGTCATTGACATCAGAAATATAGATCATACTGCGCAGAACGCCTTCTGCATTCTGTTCGAAGTAAACTTCTGCACGAACATAGCGCCATCCTTTTTCCGTCTTTTGCCGAAAATCAACCTGCTGCTGGCGTTTTCCTTTCTTATACGCTTCTTCGGCGGAGTGCGGGAGCAATGTCAATGCAGCTTTTTTATAGTCTTCCGGATGGCACTGGGGCATAATCATGCGCTCAAAAAACTGTCCGAACGGACATTCCATCGGCGGCATGACTGTGTGGTTTGTGATCCGGAAACATCGGGAGATCTGTTTGCTGTAATCGTTTTCAATAAACCAGACAAACCGATTCTGAATCAGCGTATTGAACTGTGCGGAAAGGGAATCCTGTCTGCGCTGGGCTTCCAGCTCATTCCGTTTCTGGTGGTCAATATCCTGAACGGCATAGATCGCCTCTGTCGGTTTTCCGTTTTCAAATACGGTGATCGTAAACACACCGCGTGTCCACTTGGAATTGATATCCGGATCCTGCTGCGGCATAGCACGGCGATACTGGAAGCTCACTTTATTCTCCGTCAGCGGCGCAATTTCGCACAGATTCTCCATATTCATATATGGGATAATATTGCTTCGGTCATCGGGGTGTACGAGCTTCATCAGGCTCTGCGCTATATCATCAAACTGATACACGGTATCCAGCGTATAAAACTGCTGGAGATCCGGATGCATGGAACAAACCAGCGTTTCACCGGTTCGGATATCAATATGCAGCATCAAGCGGAAAATATCAGAAACACCGGAAATGATGTATTGATTGCGAAGGGATACTTCTTTCAGCTCTGCACGGTAGCGGTCGGAGCGTTCCTGTACCAGATGCTGTTCATTGCTGTCCATTCCGAACATCAGGATAATGTCCGGATTCACGATGGTGAGTGTAAAGCTCGCCCAACGATATTCCTCTCCGGAATAACGCCGGACAGTACATGCAGGACTTGCATTTTCTTCTGCGAACAATCGAAGCTGGGATTCGGAAAAAGCTGCGAGGAACTGCGCTTTGTCTTCCGGATGAATCGCAGCCTCAGCATACAGATTGATATATTTGGAGAAGGAAGAAAAGGTTGCCTGTGTGTTCATCAGAACATTTTTTTCATTGATGACAGATACTTTTCCGCTATGCAGCTCAATACGCAGACCTGTAAAATAGGCGGAAGTCAAAACGGCACGCATCATTTGCAGTGCTTCTGCCGGTGCACCGTATGCCCGCCGGTCGATCGTGACTGCGAATACAACTGTTTTTCCCCATGTAGTTTCAACTGCATGCAATACGGCACGCTCCGGAAACCAATCCTGATGATCTAAGGTCAGTCCTTTGATGATACCGGCGGGCTGCGCCGCCTTAATCATGCTGTCGATTGCAGGATTTTGAAACAGATCGGAATAACATGTATCCTTGTCTGTTTCCGGAAACAATGCTTTCGCTGATGGATTCAGATAGAGCAATTTTTTTGTTTTTTTGTCAAAAATCAGCACCGCATCCTCGCGCAGTTCCAGAAACATTCTATCCGTTTTCTGATCCCACATACAAATTCCTCCATTCCGCAAGAATCGTCATTGTCCGATAATGATCCATATAAATATCTTTTATTATAGCAAATCAGCCACAGAAAGTCAATGACTCTGCGGCTGTTTTCATATCATTATACAAAAAATTATCAAATTAGACGGTTGATTTCTTCCGGACGCTGTGCAAAACACGCTGCACCGGCATTTTCCAAAAAGGATTTGTCCCGAAATCCCCACAAAACACTGATGCAGGGCAATCCTGCATGCTTTGCCGTCAGTATGTCTACATCCGAATCTCCGATATAGATTGAATTCTCAGCAGATACATGCAATTCCTGCATTGCGCGTAAAACGGAATCCGGTGCCGGTTTCAGCGGTACACCGCTTAATTGACCGATTGCAGCATCTATGACATCGCCGAAAAATGCCTTGCAGAGCGTTTTGACTTCTGCATCCGGTTTATTGGACACAACGGCTATCCGCATCCCTCTGTCCCGCAGTGTTTGCAGCAGTTCCGGTATGCCCTCGTAAGGCACTGTGCACTCGCGGCATTTCATTTTATATAACCGGCGTGTATCCTGCAAGACCGCATCGTGAAGCGCCTGATCGGGTTTGCCGATTGCGCGGCGCACCAGTTCTGACAAGCCATTGCCCAAAAAACGGCGGACTTCATCCATTGTTCGCTCCGGTAAACCATGCATTTTGAGTGCTGCATTGACACTGTTTCTTAAATCATCTAAGGTATTCAGCAACGTGCCGTCCAAATCAAAAATGACAGCTTGAATATTCTGAAACACAATCGCAATTTCCTTTCATTTTTTACTTCATTGCATCATATAAAGTCTCTGCGATCAGCTTTTGTCCCTCTGCATTCGGGTGCGGATCCAAGCCTTCTGCCTGATTCTCTTCATACGATGCTTCAACCATCCCGATCACCGGAATCGGATCGCATGCAGCAAATGCTCCGGCGATATCGACCGGGATCAATTCAGAATGCGCGGCTGTAAATGCATCCAATATTTCATTTGCACGGTCAATTCGTTCCTGCGCGTAAGTCCGGAACTCTGCATCTTCGGTCAGATCCGATTTGACAGCATCTGTATATGGATTATAAATATTCAGCACATAGATCTCAGCATTTTCATTTCGTTCCCTGATCCAGTTGTAAATGCTTTCCATATCCAATTCAAGCTGATTCAGGTTTTCTTCGACCTGCCCATCCAGCTCTTGCAGCAATGCTTCTTTATCCTGTAGACGTTCTTCAATATCCTTCTGCAATGCGTCTATATCTTCATCTGTCACCGTTTCCGGATCAAGCTGGTGCTCATCTGCGATACCTTTCAAATAGTCTGTATATACGCCCAAAATGTTGTTTGCACCAATATAGATCACGATGATATCCGCAGACGGCAGACGCACGGCACGACCGTTTTGCAGCCTGTGAAGGAGATCGGAGCTGGTGTCTCCGCTGATCGCATAATTATAATCATTCCATGTGATGTCATCGCGTTCTTCGAGTTTTTCCTTCAGCAACACAGAATACCGTTCTTCTTCCGGATTCTCCAGACCATAGCCGAATGAAATGGAATCGCCCAATGTGACAATAGATTTTTCCTGCGGTTCTTCCGGCATGTTTACAGAAGACTCTGCTGCATTGGAATTGGATGAGCTGCCGCATCCTGTCATGAGCATCAGCGGCAAAAGCGCCCATGATAATACCTTTTTTCGCTGCATATTCACTTACCTTTCTGAATCATCCATGACGGTGCTGCAACAGGGCTTCAGACAATTCCGCTTCTGATTGGAATTGCATTTTCTCTGTCTGATCGCCGTCCTTTTCGGTTAATGTCAATTGCGTATAGTCCGCAATAAATGATTTTGTTTCCGTGCATGTGTCATGATCCCATTTGTAAATCGAAATATGTGCAAGCGTATCGTTATCCTGTGAAAGACATGTGATCTGCTGCAAATCCGGATCAACAACCGGATTTTCCAGCAAAAACGCCGGTTCTGCGAATGCAGCTCGCTCCGGATCCCAACGATATGCGGCATATGTGATATTGTTCCCGTCAATCAGAACCGGCACAAACAGATCCGGATATCCGTTAAAATCCAGTTCTTCCAACTGATATTTGCTGTCTGCACCGTTCGGAAGAGATTGTGAAAGATCACAGCGCAGGATCTGATAAGTTCCGCCTGCAAGCCTTACACTTACGCCGTCCGGCAAAAAACGATATGTAAAATATTGCGGTTCCGGCGTTTCGCCATGCGCTTCATCGCCCTCTCCGCCCTGATAGATCGCGGATTGCTGCTCCGGTACCGTAAACAGCGTCACAGAGGTTTCCTTTGGCTGCGGCACTGTGATCGTGACACCGGGGTCAAATTCTGCCTGTACCGGCGCTGTGACCGGCGGTGCTGTCTCTGTCTTGACATCTGCGGATACAACGACAGTACCGGTCTGTGAGATCGGAGTCTGCGCATCCTGTGATGCTTCGGAGCGACACGCTGACAGCATCAGGCAGGGGAGCAGCAGCGGGATCATACCGCTTTTCTTCATGCATGCCATCCTTTCAGAAAACACGTTCAGGAAGCAGAGTTTCCCCCGCTTCCTGTTTGCTTGTTTACTCAAAATAATCACGGTATTTCTGGAGTGTATCGCTGATGCGATCCCAGATGGTAATGAAACCGTCATGTTCTTCAAAAACCTTGCCGTGAGAGTTGCCGTTATCAAATTTCATCTGCGAAAAGTTGTTGTCAAAATGCGGAACATAGGTGTTCGGGTGACCGGTCGGGTCAGAGCAGCGGCGGCGCAGTGCATCAATGGTCACGTTGCCGATTTCCTGTTTCAGTTCAAAAAATGCACGCAGAATCTTGTGATTGTTCTGCTGCGGCTTTCTTGCCCAAAGCGGAATCCGTTTGTTTGCTTTTCCCCATTCCTGCCATGGACTCTGCGGCGACTGCATACGATGTCCGCCGATGCCGTTAAATGCAGGGGGCGGAGGTGTTTGCGGTGCGGCAGGCTGTACCGGCGGGGGCGGGGGCGGCGTTTGCTGGGGCGCACAGGGCTGCTGTACCGGACGCGGTGCGGCTGCCGGATTGCCGGTTGTACGGAACGAATCCGCAGCACTCTGCAATGCGTTGGCAAGATATTCCCTTACAAATCCTTCTCCGATCTGATTCTTATTGTCTCCTGTAAGCTGAACAGTCAATTCAAACTTATCTGCGAGTTCATCCGGGATCAAAAAAGAAAGCTCTTTCATAACATTCTCCTCCATTCGGAAATCAGAAGCAATTGGCTGTAAATATTCGATCATCGGTATCCGATGACTACAGTATAATACAAAATTGCAAATTTGTCAATAACAAATTTGCAATTTAGTCTTTTTGTAATGGAATTGTAATATTTAAGATGCGCTGATCTCTGCCGGCTGTGTGGTTTTCTTTTTCTTTTTCCGTTCTTTTGGTAAACTGACAGCGCCAAACGGCTGCGTCCTTGTGATGCGCGTCAGGAACGGTGTCATCAGGTTCATAATGATAATCGCAAATGCCGTTCCTTCCGGATATCCGCCGTAATGCCGGATCATAACATTCAGGAAGCCGCATCCGATGCCGAATAAGCATTTTCCGGATACAGTCAGCGGCGTAGTTGTGTAGTCAGATGCCATAAAACACGCACCGAGGAGCAATCCGCCGGAAAACAACTGCGGAAGCATCTCTTTTCCGCAGAGTATTGTAAAAAACAGGAAGCTGAACAGATATGACAGCGCAGGGGCAGGGGAGATGACCTT
>DMBA01000205.1 GCA_003446315.1 Ruminococcus sp.
TTCGGGCATTCCGGACTGCCCGCTCTGTTCCTTTGTTCTGTCTATATTATAGCACCGAAAATTAGCACTGTCAAGGGTAGAGTGCTAATTTTCACAGGAGTTTCAAAAATCGCACAAAACTGTCACATTACAGCAATTTTTCGCTTGACAAACGCAGAACATGCCGGTAAAATGAAAATGAGCAGACAGATCCTGCTGCAAAGTGATCTGTCAAAAAGAAGGAGGGAACTGTATGAAAAAACACCGTTTATCGGCAGTGCTTCTGAGTGCGCTGACTGCCTCTGTCCTGCTGCCGTTTACGGCAAGTGCAGCCGCAACGCCCGGCAAAACAGATTATGCCGAGCCGGAGCTGAATTACGCAAAGCTGCTGCAATATTCGCTGTATTTTTATGATGCGAACATGTGCGGCACAGATGTCACCGGAAAAGACCGGCTTTCGTGGCGCGGAAACTGTCATGTATGCGATGCAAAAGTACCGATGCAGGCAATTGATGACAAACTGACCGGCACCAATCTTCCGGCATCCTATCTGACCAAATATAAAGATATATTTGATCCGGACGGCGACGGATGTATTGATGTGGCAGGCGGTTTTCACGATGCCGGCGACCATGTAAAATTCGGCATGCCGGAAACATATGCCGGTTCGATCGTTTCATGGGGTTATTACGAATTCCGCGAAGCATATGAAAAGATCGGTGAAGCAGCGCATACGGAAACGATCCTGCGGCACTTCTGCGATTACTTCATGAAGTGCACCTTCCGCGATGACAACGGCGATGTGATCGCATTCTGTCATCAGGTCGGCGACGGCGCAGAGGATCACAAATACTGGCAATCGCCGGAAATTGATGCAATGGGCAGACCCGCATTCTTTGCAACAGCAGAGAAACCGGCACCGGATGTCATTTCGGAAGCAGCGGCATGCCTTGCCATCAATTACTGCAACTTCAAGGATTCCGATTCCGAATATGCAGAACAGTGTCTGGAATATGCCAAGGCGCTTTACACATTCGCCGCAAAAAATGACAAGGCAGTTCTGAAAGGTGCCGACGGCCCTGCGAGCTTTTACGAATCCAAAAAGTGGGAAGATGACTTCTGCTTTGCAGGCGGCTGGCTGTATCTGATTACGAAAGATCACTGGTATCTGGATCAGTGTTTGCAGTATGATGATTATTATGCACCGCCCGGATATGTGCTCTGCTGGAACGACATGTGGAACGGCGTTTCGATCATTTTCGGCAGAATTCAGGATGAGTATCCGGAGATCTGTGAAGAAACGCGGGTCGCCATCGGGCGCGGCAAATATGAAACGCTGAACTTCTGGGAGATGGAAGCAAAAGCGCTGAATGGCTATGCAAGCGGCAAAAAATATACGGATGCAGGCTTTTATCACCTCGATGACTGGGGATCTGCACGTTATAACACCGCCGCACAATTCTGCGCACTGGTATATGACAAATATCAGAACGGCAAGGATGTATATGACCCATCACAGCCGGACTATCATTTCTCGCAGTGGGCACTCGGACAAATGGAATATCTGCTGGGCGATAATCCGATCGAACGGTGCTATGTCGTCGGATACAACGAAAAATCGGCAAAATATCCGCATCACCGCGCCGCATCCGGCTTGACCATGGCAGAAGATCCGGGCGAACATAAACATGTGCTCTGGGGCGCACTGGTCGGCGGCCCGCGCTCTGACGACTCGCACAGTGACACCACAAATGACTGGGTGGATAACGAAGTGACCATCGACTACAATGCAGCATTTGTGGGAGCAGCCGCGGGCATGTATCTGGCATACGGCGATGAAAGCATGCAGCCGACACCGGATTTCCCGCCGCCGGAAAAGGAAACAGATGACGGCTTATTCTCCGGCAATGATTTCTGGGCATCGGGTTATTATATGCCGGCACCGGAAAACACCGGCGCAGGCACGACCAAGCTGACATTCTTTGTCAACACAGATTGTCTGGAGCCGCACACCGATCTTTCGCTGCGTTATTATTTTGACATCAGCGAGATGAAGGAAAACGGGCAGATCCCGCCGAGTTTTGTCCTGCAATGCCCTTACGATCAGGTGCAGACCGAAGTCAGCGAACGGCATGCCGTCATTTCGCAGCCGCAGAAGTATCGGGATACCACTTACTATATAGAGGTTGCATGGCCGGATTATGCGATCGCAAATTCCAATAAGAAGGTGCAGCTCATTGTGGGCATGTTCTATGGTGACAACTGGGATCCTTCCAATGACTGGAGCTTGCAGGGCATGAAGGAGCTTGGGGAAGAATATGATAATCTGGTCAGCGGCGTAGAAGTCGCAGAGCGCTGCCCGAATGTCTGCATCTATGCAGACGGCAAACTGGTCGGCGGCACAGAACCGGACGGCACCGTTCCGGAACGGATCTATACCAAAGCACAGCTTGACCGTCTGCGCAAATGCCTGCTCGGCATCAAGCCGTTTGACAGCGAGGAGATCGCCATGCAGTTTGACTTCAACAAAGACGGCAAACTGGATGCACGCGATGAGACTTTGCTCAAGCGGATTCTTGCCGCACAATAATCCAAAAATGCAGAGAAGATCCAATGCGGTCATCTCTGCATTTTCATTGCCCGAAATATGAAATCTTTCTTAAAGAAACATAAATTCGCAATTCATTTCTATGCAAATCATTAAAAGTATGTTATAATAATATTGATATTCCAATTAACACTTGCAGAAAAAAATGACAAATCTGACAAGTTCATCATGCGGGATATCAAAAAAGCAAACAATGCTTCCGAACCGAAGCCGGTATGCAGGGGGCATGCCTGTGTTTGCTGCACAACAAAAACATAGGAGGTATATGAAATTGAAAAGGAAACGATTGGCACGCATGCTGAGTCTGGCAGCAGCCGCAGCCGTCTCATGCAGCGGATTTGCCGGAACGACCGTGCTCCAAACGCACGCCGAAACAGCCGAACCCGCAGCGGTGGAAACAAACCCCATGCCGACGGCTGAGGAACTGGAACAAGCAGAAGCAATCCCGTTCATCATCACACTGGAAGCAGATGCGATCCTGACAGGCGAAACAGACACCGAATACCTGAACACACCGGATGCCGCAGCAGAAGCCGGCAGGATCCGGCGGATGCAGGATCAGATCATCGCGCAGATCCGGGAATGGTATCCGAATCTGGAAATCGGCTTCCGCTACACCACCGCCATCAATGGATTTTCGTGCAGGATACCGGCAATGCTCAGCCCGTTCATTTATGATATTCCGGGTGTCAAAAGCGTGACCAAGTGCAGCAAGATGAAAGTCAAAGAGCAGATGGCAATGGCATCGCAGCTTGGCGGTTTCCCGGCATATTATGACGAAACAGACTGTCACGGCGAAGGACAGGTCATTGCACTGATCGACTCTGAAATTGATGCCACACACCCGATGTTCGCACCGCTTCCGGATGAAGCATCGCCGCGCCTGACCAAAAATGACATTGCACGAATCGCAAACGGCATCGGCTTCAATATTGACATTGATCCGGAACGTGCTTATCTCAACAGCAAGATCCCGTTTGCCGTGGACTATGTGACGGATCCGTATTCAGATGTCCCGAACGATGAAGATTATCACGGCACGCATGTCGCCGGTATTGCAGCAGGCGAAACTTTCACGGACAGCAAAGGCACTACATTCTCCGGTGTTGCGCCCAATGCCCAGCTTGTATTCATGGCAATGGATGCCGCCATGTTCAATTTTGAGGAAATCGCCGTTGCCGAGCTGGAAGATGCCATAAAACTGCAAGTAGATGTTATCAATATGAGCCTTGGCGTTGACGGTGAAAATCACAGTTACGATCCGATTCAGGAAGCCGTAAGCACCGCAGAAAAAGCCGGCATCACGGTCTGTATCGCAGCCGGCAATGCAGATGACGGCACCTCAAGCGGTCTGGTTCATACAGCAGATAATCCTGACCGTTCTCAAATGAATGCATTTGTCGGAGAAGGCTCCTGTTCTCTGGCTGTTGCATCATCGGATAACCCGATCGACGAAGAATTCAAAACGCTCCAGTTCGGAGATCAGCTCATGCCCTGCACCGGTTCTGTACCATACATGAGTTATGAGATCCGGCATCTGGGTGATCTGCTGGGTGAAACCCCATATGAATATGTATACTGCGGTCTGGGCTACGAGGAAGACTTCGAAGGCAAAGACCTGAACGGCAAACTCGCACTGATCGACCGCGGTCAGCTTGATTTTGAAGAAAAAGCATATAATGCCCGCATGGCTGGTGCAGTCGGTGCGATCATCGTGCAAAGTACATATGATCCCCCGCTTCTCATGACAAACAGCGATGATCTTCTGCTCGCCATGATCTCCAAAGAAAACGGTGATATCCTGAAAAACGCATCTCCGGAAAATCGGGTCGTCCATTTCAGCACACAAACCGTTACGATCACAAAACCGCAGGTTGTCAGCAACTTCACAAGTTACGGCATCCACAGCGATCTGGAGCTTCGTCCTGACATCATGGGTGTCGGCGGCGCAGTCGAATCCGCTGCATACGGTCAATCTGCTGAAGTCATGGATGGCACATCCATGGCGACCCCGTATCTGTCCGGCTGCACAGCACTCCTGAATGAATTTCTGCAAAAAAGCGGCTGCACCCTGACCGGCTCCGAAAAATCGCGCTATATCCGCAATCTGCTGATGACAAGTGCCGTTCCTTATCAGGAAAACAACATGTATGTCACGCCGAGAAGACAGGGTTCCGGCTTTGTATCGGTCAACAACGCCATTCACACAAAGGTGCTGCTGACAGGCGCAGAAGGCGAATCCAAGCTGAGCCTGCGCGATAATCTCGGCACACAGTTCAGCTTCCCTGTCACCATCACAAACATCAGCAATGAAGATGTCAAATTTGAATCTGCACGGCTGGCGCTGACAACGGATGATACTTATTATGACAGTAATCTTTCCGCATATGTCATCTCCGGACAGCAGCCGCTTGCATGCAGTGCCGATTTCGGCAATCTGACAGAGATCGCAGCAGGCGAAACCAAAACAGAAACCGTCACAGTCGCACTGGATGCATCGCAGGCAGAAGCATTGAAGCTCATCTTCACAAACGGTTTCTTTATTGACGGTTATCTGCTGCTGGAAGGTGCAGATAACACACCGGATATCTCCATTCCGATGACCGGTTTCTCGGATGATTTCTTCGAGATTCCGTTCCTGAGCGAGCCGCTGAATACATATGTCAAGACAGCATGCGGCGATTATTTCAATTCCGATTCGCTTGCTGAAAGATCCGAATTCGCATTGCAGTATTTTAATGAGAACCTCGATCAGAACACACTGGACTACATGCGGGAACATATCGCCAATCTGGAAGATAACCTTCTGGGCGGTTATGAACTTGAAGAACAGTACAAAGCAAAATATCCGAAAAACAGCGGCATTTACATTTCTCCGAACGGCGACCACATGGCTGAATTGCCGCTGATCAAAGCGGAAATCAAGCGAAACGGTACAACCAACGGCATCCACATTCTCGATGCAGACGGAAATGACCTGACACCCAATCCGCAGCATGCACCACTCTTTTCCGGTGAAAGCAATGTCTACACCACAGACCAGCTCCTGAACAATTTGCCGGATGGCGAATACACTGCAAGCTGGGGCATTGTCAGACCCACAGATGCGACCGGCGATGAACGGATCATCCCGGAAATTCAGGTTCCGCTGACAATTGATACCGTATCACCGACGATCCGGACATCCAAAAAGGAAGTCAACGGCAGAACGATCCTGACACTGAAAGCAAATGACAAGAATCTGGACGGCATTTATGTGCTCGGTGTGGGCACAGGCGGAAAAGTCGGCGATTATGATCCGAAACATCCGAATTCGCAGGGCATGCTCCCGTTCTGTGCAACGATCGCAGTCACTGCTTTGAATGCCTCAGATTACATCTATAATACCAACACATTCAATATGGAAGAGCTCGATGACAATTCCAGCTTTGAAGATCAGGAACGGATGCTGGAAAAAGAATCCATCATTTATGATTCCTTCTATGATTACGAAGATCTCCCGATTTGTCACAGCATGTGGCAAAGAAACGGCTATGAAGAAACGCTGTATCGTCTGGATGAATTCAACTTCTCTGACATCATCCCTGCAACACCGGATGAAAACGGCGACTTCACACTGGAATATGATATCACCGATCTGGATCAGTATCTGATTACAGCAGCCGACCGTGCATATAACATTGCAGAAACCGCTCATTATTCAGAAAGTGCAAAACCGAATCATCTCACCGCCGGCATTTATACCAGTGACAACGGCATTTATGAAATCAAAGAAACCCAATTCACCTTCACGCCGTGCATGAAGAACAATCCGATCACTTATTACTATACGCTGGAAGACGGCATCATGACGATCAATCGGTTCGGCATGCCGGATGAATACGACAAGCAGAACACCAGCCGTCAGATTCAGGTTTCCGGCAACGAAAATACGGGCTATCGTTTCAGAAGCGACAATCTGGATACGCTGCTGCAAATCTATACAGACACTGTCACGAGTGAAAAACTGAATCCGACGACCGATATGACCACAACAGAAGGATTCTTCAAGATCTTCGGCTATGAAGCTGAACGGGAATATCTCAAGCCTTACATGGATAGCCTGATTCCCGGTATCCATTTCGGCATGACGGAATACAAAGTCTCGAACGGCATTGTGACCTATACGATCCATTATTACGGAGAAGTATATGAAGAAGACATGCGTTTCATTGTAGACCTTCACACCGGAATGGTTCAGCGTTCTTACGGAAACGGTCGTGATGAGAATCTGGGTTATATCTGGGATCTTCTGAAAGCCATTCCGCTGGGCGATGTTGACGAAAGCGGTGACGTTGACGTATCAGACGCAGTTCTGCTGGCACGCTTCCTTGCAGAAGACTCCGAAGCGATCATTTCCGAAAACGGACTGCAAAATGCAGACTGCAACAAAAACGGCGCACCGGATTTGAATGATGTTACCATGATCCTGCGCGCGATCGCACAAATCATCGTACTCCGATAAGAATTGATGTGCAATCAACAAAACAACTCCCTGAATGCAAAGGGACGATGTTGATATAGAAGTATTCGCCATAGTATTTCTGATGTCGGGTCAGAAGTACTATGGCGTTTCTA
>DMBA01000257.1 GCA_003446315.1 Ruminococcus sp.
CAGCAGCAACCGTTTCATCAGCAGCCGTCTGCGATGAATCAGGCTCCGCGTCCCAGTACGCCGCCGCCTGCTCCCCGTCCCAGTACCCCGCCGCCGGCTCCCCGTACGCCTGCGCCTGCACCTCAACCCGCTGCACCTGCCATCCCGCCGATGCGCATCCCGCCGCTGCCCAATCCCCTCAATAAAGGACAAAAAGTGCCGCTTGACCCGCAGCATTCCGGTTTTACAAAAGTCAAACTCGGCTTCGGCTGGAATGTCAGCGATAACAGATGCGATATTGATGCCTCTGCTTTCCTGCTCGGCGCAAACGGAAAAGTCCCCGGCGATGATTGGTTCGTCTTCTATGGTCAGGATGTCAGCCCGGACAGAAGTGTGCGGTTCTATTCCAATTCTGCCGGCGAAGACCGTGAGTATATCGAGATCGACCTCACAAAAGTCAATCCCGATATCAAACGGATCGTCTTTGTGCTCACGATCCATGAGGCATATGAGCAGCGGCTCAATTTCAGCATGATCCAGGATGCCTATATGCGCATTCTCGATCCGCAGAATCAGGTCGTCTACAGCTACCGGATGCAGGAACTCTATGCCAATGTCACTTCTATGACGATCGGAGAGATCTATCTCCATAACGGGCAATGGAAAGTGAACCCCGTCGGAAACGGCGTGGATCAGGATCTTGCCGGACAGTGCGCAATCTACGGCGTACAAATTTGCTAATCGGAGGAAGAAAAAATGGTCACGTTTGAAACTATGAACGAGCTGACATTGCGTGTTACCTGTCGCGGCAATGATGTCATCTATACAAAAGCGGGCGCTTTTATCGCCGGCGACAGTATCACCAGAAACTATCAGTTCGAAAAGGTGCTGCTCGGCCCGGAAGGGAATTTCGGTCAGGCGCTGCTCGGTTCGCTCGTCAGACGGGCAACCGGTGAAAATATCCCGCTGATGAAGGTCACCATGAACGGCGATTCCGTTACTTATTATGCGAATCAAGGTCAGCATGTGGTCGTCTATCAGCTCGCACAGGGCGAAATGATCTCCGTTGAATCTGAGAACCTGCTCGCTTTTTCCAGCGATTGCCGCTATAATGTCCGCTTCATCGGCGTTGGTGTGTTCTCCCAGAAAGGTCTTGCTACAACCACCCTCACCGGTAACGGCCCCAATGCGTTTGTCGCCATCATCACAAACGGTAACCCGCTTGCGCTGAGTAATGCCAATACCGGCAATACCATCACCGTTGACCCGGATGCCGTCATCTGCTGGATGGGCTACGGCGACTGCGATCCCGCAATCAAAGCCGATATGAACTGGAAAACGCTTATCGGTCAGTCTTCCGGTGAATCCTATATGTTTGAATGGAACAGAAATAATCCTGTGACTGTCATCGTTCAGCCTTCTGAACGAGGCGGTAATTATACCGGCAGAGCGAATATCCGTGTCGGTATGGACTAAATGAAAAACGCGCCTTCACAAAATTGCATTGTGAAGGCGCGTTTTTCGTTGCCCAAGGTGGTTTTATATGAAGGATCCTGATGGATAGATCCTTTTCAGCATATCCGTCCGGCGCTTATCGCTGCCACTCAAAGTTTTCTTTGCCGGCTCCCAATTCAAAATGATATTTCAGGATGCCGCGTTCCACATTCGAATAAGAACTGCCGTCACATTGCAGATCGGCGGCGGCTCCGGATCCCTTTAAGAAGAAATCCTGTTTGCCCAGTGCCGTCGGTGCCAGCAATGCTGCATTGACACCGCTGCGGAACCACTCCGGCATCGTTCCGTCATAACTGCTGACGGATGCCAGCTGCTTCGATGTATGCGGTTTTCCGGCATTCTTTCCGTATCCGACTGCCAGAATGCCCATGACCTTGCTGCCCTGCATCACAAAAGACTGCATTTTGTGATTGTAGGTTCCGCCGACCCACCATGTGTTTAAGCCGAGCGTCTGCGCATACAGCATCAGATCTGCACCGCAATAACCGAGCTTTTCTTCACAATCCGCGCTGTCCGGTGCCGCTAAAATCCAGTAATTCCGTACATTTGTGCTCATAAACAGCTTTGCAAACAAATTGAGCGCATCTGTGTGATTCGTCACCAACTGGATGGACAAACCGTAGGTCTCATTGTTCACCTGTGTTCGCTCCCGCAGCTTTCGGACAGTATCTGCCGAAAGTTTTGCGGATGTAAACCGCCGGACTGTATGACGCTGCGTCATTGCATCCTGTAATGTCATGGGGTACCACACCTTTCCTGTGTAACGTGTAAAACGAGTAACGCGAATGGGATTTTTTTCGCATCTGCTGATGTTTTGTTTATTCACAATGCGCTTTCCGCTTCGGTCGGTGCAAATACAGCAGCTTGCCGAGCGTTTCCCGCAGTCTGCTTCTGCTCTCAATCAGATCCAAAAAGCCGTGCTCCAGCATGAATTCAGAACACAGATAATGCTCCGGCAATATTTCACCCGTCACCTGCTCGAACGCTTTTCGCTCCGTAAATCCGATGCGTGCGTGCGGCTCCGCTATGATGACATCGCCCTGCATCGCAAAGCCTGCGATCATGCTGCCCGTTGTCGGATCCGTCAGGACGGAGATATACAGTCCGCCGCGGTCGCTGTGACGCTTGACTGCCCCGCTGACCTTCGCCATCTGCATGCATGTGAAAAAACTTTCCTGCGCATGGACACCGCCTGATGTGACAATCCCGATGACCGGCAGGCTTTTCGCTTCTGCTAGTTCAAAGATCCTTGTGATCTGTTCCGCTGCCGGAATCCGCATGGATACGGTCATATAATAACTGTCCATGATGAACACGGCACACGGGTTCCCGGCAATGGATGCAGTCCCGCAAAGAACTGCATCCGGTTTTTTTGCTCTTTTTTGTTGTAATGTAAACAAATCGGTTCCTGATTCCGGTTTCAACGGCACAAAGCTGCCGGTATCGACCGTGATCTGCAAACGGTCTGCTGCATGCATCCGCATATAGATCCCGCAGGACGGACAAATCATCAGATTGTCCAGAACTGCATCATAATCCAACTGTTGACCGCACTCTTTGCAAAAGCATATTGCATGTTCTTTATTTCGTGGTATTGTTTCATTCAAATGCAGCAACTCCTTTTTGTCAAATGTGCTGTCTTCAGAAGGACCGCTTTGCTTTTATGAAAATTATTGCGATTTCCCCCAAAAGTATTTCTCCTTTTGCCAGCATTGTATAACGCTGTGTCTTTTGAAAGAAGATCATTGACAATGCGTGAAAAAAATGCTATAATAAAGTCGAATCATTTGTCGAATGGAAGAAACTGCTGTTGCTGACTGTCGAATTCATTCGGATTATCTTGCAAACACTGTGTTTTGTTATCAGACTGCGCGTAAATGATCGTTCTTCATCTTTTCAGGCTGGACAGGCACGCCGTCCGGGAAGGAAAGCTGCTTCCAGATGCGTGTCCAGTTTCCTTTCAGGCAGCATCTGCGATAAAAGCTGTATACGGTTTTCCAGTTCGGAAAATCCTTCGGCAGATTCCGCCACTTACAGCCTGTATCCAGCAGATACAGAACAGCATTGATCTGTTCTCGTTTCAGAATCGTATTGCGGCAGCCGATCTCTTTCAGAATGGGCTGTATTTTTAACCATTGGCTGTCGTTCAAATCACTTGCGTATTTCATATTATCACGTTCCCTGTTCTTTCATAATTCTTCATGGTTTCTTCGGCGGATGCTCAGATCAATCCAAGCAGTTGCAGCAATCTGTTCAGCAAGTCGATCAAATCGGCAAACATGTCAGCAGCTCACTCCTTTCCGGCTCTTTCTGTGCTTCATTATAACATGAAAATTACAAATGTCAATCGAATCTTAGTGAACGAAGTGTTTTTTTTAGTGAACGTTTCATTTATCGCTTTACTTTATTCATCACACAACTTGATCAGAGGTATTATCATGAAAATTGCAGTATGTGACGATCAACAGGAATTCCGTTCGCAGCTCATCACGCTGCTCGAACAGTTTGCAGCAGAAAATGACAAGGTCTTCTTTTATTACGAATATGAAACCGGCGAGGAAATGCTCAGCAGCAACATTGATTTTGACCTCATCTTTGTCGATTATATGATGCATGATCTCAACGGCGTTGATACCATCGCTGCGCTGCGCAACCGGAATGTCGATACACATGTGATCTTTGTCAGCAGCTTTCCGGAGATCGTTTATGACACCTTTCTCGTCGATACCTTCCGCTTTCTGAAAAAGCCGGTGGAATATCCAAAACTTGAGGAAGCACTCCTTTCTTTCTTCCAGAAAATTGCGCAGCATAAGATCATTATGATTCGCAATCACGACAATTCCGCCATCTACCGTGTGCCGGAAGAAAGCATCATTTATGCACAGGCGGATAACGTCTATACGCAGGTTTTTACCGTCCGGCAATCATTTACATTTTCCGGCACGCTCTCTGCATTTGAAAATCTGCTGACCGATTCATTCTTCTTCCGGACACATCGTTCTTACATCGTCAATCTGCATTATATTGAACATTTTACTAAGACTGCAATTTACTTCTCAACCGGCGAAAAAGCGCCGATCGCACGCACGAAATATAAGTCATTCTTTCAAACTTACTGCGATTTTATCAAAGAAAAAGGAAAACAAATGTTATGATATTGTACGTTATTTGTTCGCTGATGCTCAATCTGCTCTATTGCACGAATATTTTTCAGATCTGCCGTCTTTATGATGATGCCCCGCACAAAAAAAGCAGTCTCATTCTCGTCGGATTTCAATTCATTTGCTGCATCTTTTCCCGTTCTACCGCCAGTATTCCGGAACTGCTCCTGCCTTGTCTCGCAGCAACCGTTCTGACTTATCTGCTGCTGGTAATCAATCCGGTGATCTTCCTGCGGCATAAAAAACAAGCTGCCTATGTCGCCGTCACGCTTCTGGTCATTGATTCCATTTGTCAGTCTTTGCTCCAGCTTTTGCTCAATTGCTTCTCCGCAAAACTGGTCTCCCCGCTGCTCCTGAAAGCGTTTTCGATTCTGCTGAATCTTGTTTTGCTGCTGTTCCTGCTCCGGATGTCCGAACAGCGCCGCGTGCAGATCCAGGAAATCATTTTGTTTATCCCGAATCACCTGTATATCCTCATCCTCATTACCCTGTTCCTGATGGAACTGCTCTGCGCAGTTTCGGTGTTTGAACTGAAAAATACGGATTTCAAAAATGCCATTATCGTGACAACTTCATTCCTGCTGCTCCCGATGGTCGCTGTCATTATTGTCCTGCTGTTCCGTAATTTCAGCTCGAAACATTACTATGAACATACTTCCGATCTGATGAAAAACCAGCTCGAAAGTCAGATCCAGCACTATCAGAAAATGGACCGGAATGCCTATAACCGCCGCGCTTTCCTGCACGACTACCGCAATCATCTGCTCGTGATCCGTTCCATTCTCCAATCCGGCGACTCCGAAAACGCCGTTCGGCTTGTCTCTGAACTGATCGAAAAATCCGGTGCGTTTTCCGGAAGCCGCGGCTCTTTCCGCAGCGGAAATGATGTCGCAGATGCCATTCTCGAAAATAAATGCGCTGCCGCTGCCGATCATCAGATCGGGTTTCAGTTTGAGGGCGTTCTTTCCCCCGATATCCCCGTTTTTCAACTCTGCACCATTCTCTCCAATGCCCTCGATAACGCCATTGAAGCGTGTGAACATGTGCAGCCTGATGCAAAACCCGCTGTATCTGTTCAGGCTGCCGTTGCACAGCAGTTTCAGGTGCTCATCATCTCCAATCCGCATGCCAATCAGACTCCGTCCCTCAAAACAACAAAAGAAGATAAAGATGCACACGGGTTCGGGCTTTATAATATCCAGAAAAGTGTCAATGACCTCGGCGGCAATATGGATATCCGGTTTCTCCCCGATACTTATACCATTGAAATCGAATTTCCATTGACACCCGATCTCCGGAAAGCCGGAAATCAGGAACCTGCCCGCGCTTAACAAACCACTGATCTTCGGTATCTCCGATGGATTCGAAACGGGGCAGCCGATCGCTTCTCCATATTTACCATCAATTTGTGAATTGCTGCGCAAGTCACTGAACGGCACCCTCTATCGCAGGGTGCCTTCGTTTTGGCTTCCGCTGCATCTTTCGCAGGAAATGACTTGCTATTTTTCCGTAAAAGCGGTATAATAGAAAGGATCACTACAGGAAGGATGAAACAGCATGAAGCTGGAAGATCAGCTCCGGCGTGCGGAGCAGAAATATGACGAATTGACCCAGCGGCTCCAGGACGGTCAGGTCGTGTCCGATCCAGACCGGTTTGCAGCCCTGATGAAAGAATATAAAAAGCTGACCCCGATCATCGAGGTCTACCGCAGCTATATCTCCTGCCGGAATGCCCTTTCGGAAGCCGAGGAGCTGCTGGCGGATCCCGATACCGATGCCGAATTGCGGGAAATGGCGCAGTCGGAACGGCTTTCCCAATCCGAACAGTGCGCCGCTTTGGAAGATAAATTGCAGCGGATGCTCCTGCCGGAAGATGAAGCCGATCAACGCAATGTCATTGTCGAGATCCGCAGCGGTGCCGGCGGAGAGGAAGCTGCCCTGTTTGCCCATTCTTTGCATCGGATGTATTCCATGTATGCCGAACGGCAGGGCTGGCAGCAAACCATCTTGAACCACAGCGAAACGGAGCTTGGCGGTACAAAAGAAATCATTTTTTCCCTCTCCGGCGACCGGGTCTATGCAAAAATGAAATTCGAAAGCGGTGTGCATCGCGTTCAGCGTGTGCCCGAAACCGAATCACAGGGCAGGATCCATACTTCCACCGTGACCGTTGCCGTTTTGCAGGAAGTCGAAGACGTCGAACTGGAACTGAATCCAAAGGATCTGCGCATTGATACCTTCCGTTCCAGCGGCGCAGGCGGTCAGCATATCAATAAGACCTC
>DMBA01000093.1 GCA_003446315.1 Ruminococcus sp.
GGCGTGACCTTCCAGTCGCATATTGACGGCAAGCGGATTTTTATGGGGCCTGAGGAGAGCATGCAGATTCAGTCGCATCTCGGTTCGACGATTGCGATGGCATTTGACGAATGTGTTGAGAATCCGGCACCGTATGAGTACGCAAAACAGAGTTGTGCCCGCACGACCAGATGGCTGAAACGCTGCAAAACGGAGATGGCGCGTCTGAATGCACTGGAAGACACGATCAATCCGCATCAGCTTTTGTTCGGCATCAATCAGGGCTGCACCTTTGCCGATCTGCGGGAGCAGCATATGGATGAGATCGCAGCACTGGATCTGGACGGCTATGCAGTCGGCGGACTGGCAGTCGGGGAGCCGACGGAGGTCATGTATGACATCTTGGAGCATGTGGAACCGCATATGCCGCGCCATAAGATCCGGTATCTGATGGGAGTCGGCACACCGCAGAACATTGTGGAAGCGGCGGCACGCGGCATAGATCTGTTTGACTGCGTGATGCCGAGCCGCAATGCCCGCCACGCGACGGTCTTCACGATGCGCGGCATCATGCATCTGACGAACAAATGCTTTGAAACAGATCCGCGCCCGATCGAAGAAGGCTGTCAGTGCCCGACCTGCAAGAACTTCTCCCGCGCATACATCCGGCATTTGTTCAAAGCAGGGGAGCAGCTCGGCGGCAGACTCGCAGTCCAGCACAATCTCTGGTTCTACAACAACCTGATGCAGCAGATCCGCGATCATCTTGATGCGGGCACATTTGCACAGTTCCGTGCAGCCCATTCCGATGATCTCGGCAAACTCTATGACGGACAGTAACGGACATCTGTGATGAAAAAAACATGATTATGGCGAACAATGCCCAAACCGAAACAACAGCGGCGCAGCCGGAAAAGCAGATACCCGCAAAGAAAAAGACCTGCGTCATTTGCACGGCTGCCGGGATCCCCGCAGGTGCTGCGCCGGGCTTCGGCGGACTGGTATGGCGGAATAATCAGGCAGCCTGCGATTTCGTTTATGCGTTGAATGCATCCGCAAAAACCATGCACAATGTTTTGAATCATATTGCTTTTGATGCGGAAAACGGAAAAGAAGCACTGCTTCCGGAAGAAAATGATCTTGCATATGGCAAAATTGACGGCAATAACATTACACTTTCAATTGATGATGCTTCGGCAGAAAATGTGGCATTTTCCACGGATTATCACAATAGTGACCGCCCGCTTTCTTTTCGGTTTCGTATGGAAGACGGCAGTGCCGGAAATGTCAGCACCGGTTTCTCCGATGTGCTGCGGGATGTTCCGGAAACAGGAAAGTCTCTGACTGATGATATGGTTTCATTCAGCGATTACGATTTCAAGAGACTGGTTTCTTATTATTCCTGAAAAATACCTTTTTATATGGTAGGTGATTTGATGTATTATTGCTGCGGCATTACGGAAAAAGGAACGCGCCCGCACAATGAGGACGCAATGATGCTGGATGGAACAGTGAAAACGGAAGGTATGCTGCAAAAGGGCTTGGATTGTCCGTTTCTTGCAGCAGTTTGTGACGGCGTATCCGGCGAGCAGGCTGGTGAACTGGCATCCCGTACATGTCTGGATCTGCTTGCAGAAACAGAATATGAAGCGCGGGTGAATCTGAAACGGCGCATTCTGGAGATTCATACGGAGATTGCGGAGCAAAGCGTGATGCAGAGCAGTACCGCCGGCATGCAGACCACACTCTGCGGCATCGGCGTGGATGAAAATGACGGACTGCACTGCTTTAATGTCGGAGATTCGCGCCTTTATCGGTATCGCGGCAGTACGCTTGAACAGATCAGCCGGGATCAGACGCTGGTGCAGATGCTCTATGAGGAAGGCACCATCTCTGTTGATGAGAAGAAGTCGCATGCGCATCGGCATATTGTGATGCCTGTGATCGGCAATCTGGAAGCGGAGCCGAAGCCGGAAGTGATCGTCTATCCGGACGGCATGCGGACAGGCGATATGCTGCTTTTGTGCACAGACGGTTTGAGCGATTATGTGACTGCATTTGAGATCGAGGAGATCCTTGCAAAACCGAAGCCGCTGCCGCAGCGTCTGCGGGATCTTGTTGTGCAGGGCTTATCAAACGGCGGACGGGATAACATCACCATTCTTGCGATCGTGCGGTATCCGGATGAGATCCCTGTCCCGACGGCAGGTGCACGGAACGAAGAACCCGCAGAACGATAAACAAGCCGTGATTCAGATTGCTATTATAATAGTATAGACCGGATGCGCAACATTCTTATAGAATCTGATGCTTCAGGCAGCAATTTTGCCCCATTTATCCGATCGGCTGCGGCGGATAAAACGGGGCAGAAACGGTGTCATCCGGTCGGAAAAAAACGGCAAAAAAACTCAAAAAAAGGTAAAAAACAGGGAATCGGAAAGAATGGAGCAGAAAATGCCGGAAATGGCTGGAAATCGCATGAATTTGCTGCTTTTGTCCGGAAACTGTGAAAACGCGGCGGAAATCGTTCTTTTTTCGCAGAATATCCGGCTGGAAAAATACGCACCGATTCCATTTCGTTTGCCATACATAACGATTAGAAAACGACTGCACAGATCATAAATGTGCAGCCGTTTTTTGTATACCGGAATCCCGTCACACAAATCGGAAACAATCGGATTTGCAGAGCATACATATATATAGAAAGATACGGAAGATGAAACAGTGCATTTCAATCTTCCGTATCTTTTTTATAGCTTTATATGAGGTGAAATCGTGTCAGATATTACCAGAGAATGCCGCGATACCAAGCAAAATCGGTGAATTTCTGTACGGTAACATTGTAGTAAGGGCTGCAGGAGAAGCCGCTGAGGCAGGATGCATTCGCAGCCGGATCAACAACCCAGATGCTGTTGCCGCTGTTCTTGTAACCATCGCAAGCAATCCAGTGACCGACCATGTACTTCGGATAACCAGGCATGTAGCTGGTGCCGTTCGGGTTGGAGCGACCGCAAGCAACAACTGCGTGGTTCTTGTCAGTTGTGGTCATGACCTTGCTCTTGACAGCAGTCCACTCGAGGGTGCCGTTGCCGGTGGTGCTGGTGCCATACGGATCCCACTGGAAGGACTTGGTGAGGTTGGACAGTGCGATGCAAGCCGGGTAGTTGTAACGGTTGGTGTCAACATTCTTTGCGCCGATGTACCAGGGCATTGCGTTGATGTTGGAGTTGCTGCTGTAAGGAGAAATGCAGGACCAGTTGTTGTCAATGTAAGTTGCAACATTGGACTGTGTCCAAAGGTAGTTGTAGTTGGACTTCAGGTTGCCGATTCTGTACTCGTTGTTGATTGCAGACTGGAGTGCAGAATAACCGCACCAGTAGTTTCTCTCCTGCGGATACTGCCAAACACCGGAGATTCTCTTAGATGTTGCTGCGGATGCAGTGATGGATCCAACCATGGATGCTGCCATAATGACGGAGCCGATGACTCCAAGAATCGTCTTCTTTTTCATAATGCTTTTATTTCCTTTGTATCTTAATTTTTGAGTTATGTGATTGTCAAGAAAGTGCGCATCAATTTTATGTATATAGTTTTATTCGTTTATTAAGTATCCGAATGAAAAATATAAATTGAATTTTAGGCTTTTAAACATGTTTAATCGCTCAACTCCCTTGAGCATCCTCATTATAGCATGGATCAATCCCTTTGTCAACCCATTTTTGCAAATTTTTATATTTAATGATATATGTACATTTTTGGAACATTCTTCCGGATGAATGAAAAACGGCAAAACCGGATGCGAAAATTGTCTGCATATACTTATCTATATCACGCTTGGAAAATGAAACGGATTGTAAACTGCCTGTTTATGGATTCAAAACGATTTGAAACGATATTGACGGAATAGATGTAAATTGCGAAATGAAAACGCACCACAGAAAACAGCGAAAATACGTTATTAAATTAGAACGAAATTGCAAAATGAAACAAAATTTGCAATTGCTTCAAAACAGCTTGAAACGCAGGTGTGAACGAAATGAAAGCATTTTATATAGTGGCTTTCTGCTTCCGGAATCCGGATTTTATACTGGTTTGATATGCGCATTCCAAGTTCACAGCATTGACTTATTGTTCGCAAGAAGAAAATGAAGACAAGTTCAATGGAATATTAAAACAAAAAAATATCTCGAATACAGTTGACAAGAAGACAGGAACATGATATAATGGGTTTCGGCTCGAAAAGAGCAGTAAAAAGAACGGGAAAAGCAAAATTGTGCCATAAAAATTGCATTTTGTTCCAAAATCCGCTTAAAATAAAACGTTTTACTAAGTATTGCGCAGATTTACGGTCTTCGCAAGGCGGAGTTAATCAACTGTTATATTGCAGCATGATATCGGAACCGGCACAGCATACAGACATCTGTGTGTCAATCAGATGCAGTATGATCTGCACCCGCGTATAAATTGGAAAGGAGCTGGTACACCGGCATATCCATCAGAACGGACTGCGGCGAAAAGGAAGGCTGCCGTTCCGGAATCTGCAACATGAAAACGCCTTCCGACACACACACACTTTGATGATGCAATGATTGCGATGCAACGATGCACGAAAATTGCAGTAAGCATGATATTCTTCACACAAGAATGCATTTCAGAATTATTAGGAGGAACCAATTATGAAGAAAAGAATCTTTTTGATCGTTTTGACAGGTTTGCTGCTTTGCTCCTGCGGCACCGGCTTGCAGTCTGAGCCGGATGCACAGGAATCCGGCACGGAAGCTGTGCAGGAGATGCAGGAAACATCTGCTGCGGAAGCCGATGAGACAGTCACTGAAACGGAAGCTGTGCAGGAAACTGCTCCGGATGCCGATTCAGCCGATACAGATGCACAGCCGGCAGAACCGATCGAAAATGAACATATCTCTTACAAACTGTTTGCGGATGCTGTCAAGGCGGAAGATATTTATGATGTCAGGGACATTACGCTTCCGGACAGCATCAACGGCATGAGCTATTTCCCCTGCGGGATCGCCGGCGATCAGATCCTTGTTGTGCTCCAGAAGGATCTCACGGCGGAAGATTATCCTTGTGAATACGGCACTTTGGACTGCAATACACTGGAATATACACAGTTGATCCCGGATATCAAAAACAGTTTCGCCGATTGTTTTGACGGTCGGTACTTCGTATTTTGCTCCAACAAAAGCGATCAGACGATGTTCTTGCAGCTCTATGATACTGAAACAAAAACATTTAAGACGATCATGAACTTTGTTGAGAACTATCAGCCGAGCACCAACCACGCTTTGCTCTGCAACGGGAAAGTCTATTTTGACGGCTATATCACTGCGGATCATCAGAAAATGGCTGTGTTTGAATATGATATTGAAAGCGATACGCTGAAAACCGTTGCGGAAAATGCGCATAGCCCGATGGTCTCCGGTGATACATTGTGGTATGTGAATTATAATCCCGAAACCCAAACAGCGGATAAGGTCGTAAACAATACCGACGGCAGCGAAATGCCGCTGAAAGACAAGAATCTGAACGGCATTTACTGCGCAGACAACCGCTTTTTTGCCTTCACTTCCGATGAATCTGTGGATCCGCATTATTCTTCCTTCAACATTGTGGAACTGCGTCCTGATACGCAGAATCGTGCTATTATCAGCACAACGCCCGGTGAGGGTGAGATCTTTGATACGATGATCTCCAATGATTTCTGCCT
>DMBA01000310.1 GCA_003446315.1 Ruminococcus sp.
GTACTGCATATCCTTGCGCTCAACGAATGCAGTCGGGAACTTTGCGGTCGGGTTGAAGGATGTTTCAACCACTGCGCCGGTGATGACGTTCTTGTACTTGGTACGAACGAACGCTGCGCCCTTACCCGGCTTAACGTGCTGGAATTCAATTACCTGAACGACCTGACCGTCCATTTCAAATGTCATGCCGTTACGAAAATCGCCTGCTGAAATCATGTATATAACCTCCAAATGATTTTGAATGAAGCAAATTCATTCCATATACAATCATTCTACACTATTTTTCCGCGTTTTGCAATAGCAAACGGAAAAAAAAGAAGTCTTGCACAAAAACGCGCTGAATGTAAATCATGTTTCTGACAGTTTGACGGGGCATTCTTTGCAAATCGGGGGGATGGTGTGCGAAATCCGAAGATCATCTGCTTTTTTTTGTGTGCGGCGTGTCTGCTCTGCCTGAACGTTCTGTGTGCCTGCCGGTTGGACAGACCGGATCCGCTGCCTGCTGCTGCCTCAGAACCTGCTTTGACGGCGATGCTTTCCGATATGCTTCAGGATGCGCAGCCGCAGACCCGCTGTTTGCTGATTTGTCCTGCGGATACCATTGATATCGCGGGTTGTATCCGCAGGGCTGCACACAGCTCGGTCTATGCACAGATGCTGCTGTGTTCGGCTGCATGGCAATGCGATGAAAATGTGCTGACGGTTACGGCATCTTATGCTGCTGATCCCGATGAAGTCCGGCGGATGAAAGCGGCTGTACGGTCTGCGGCTTTGCAGTTTGCTGCCGGTTCTGCATATGCCGATGCGCCCTTTCGCGTGCTGCTTCTGCACGATCATCTGATCCGGTGCTGCGATTATCAGGAACAGGCGGAATTTGCTGCCAGCGCGTACGGCGTGCTGCAAGGTGCTGCGGTCTGCGGGGGCTATGCAGAATTCTTTGCTGCTGCTGCCGATGCCTGCGGGATCCCGGCGAAGATCATCACAGGTTGGCGCATTCTGCCGGACGGTTCACAGATGCCGCATGCGTGGAATCTTGTGCAGCTCGATTCTCAATGGTATCATGTGGACTGCACGCAGGATGAAGGCGATCCGCCGGCGCATGACCGCTTTCTCAAAAATGATGCCGCAATGCAGGACAGTTATCTCTGGGATGCGAATGCTTATCCCAAAGCGGAAGGCTCTGCATATTCCTATGCATCCATCGTGCGGCATGCTGCCGGTCTTGCCGGAATGAACGGCTGATTTGTGCATCCGTGTGCAGTTGTTTACCGATGCCTGTTCAGGGGTTCATTTGCAGACAGAACGGGGTGTCTTTATAACGTCGGTATGATCCGGAGATGCTTTTTGCGGAAGCGGTTTCCGGTCTTCGCAGTTATTAGACAAATTGTCTTTCTGTGCGGCTGTATTTTCATGCAGATAGGGGAGAAATGATATGCCGAAATGCGGCGGAATATGCAGACAATGCAACATGGATTTGTTATTGTTATACGCATTTTCTGCGAAAAATTGTTCCGCACGGCACCGCAAATAGAAAGACTGAAAAAATGGTACAAAATCCGCGCATTTTTACTTGACATCCGGATAAACTTATGATATAATGCAAATGGCGAAAGCCTGATATTTTCACAGAAAGGAGAGAATCGGATCATGGCAGAAAAGACCGCTGCAAAAAAGCCTGCTGCAAAGAAGACAGAAACTGTCATCAAGACAATTCTTCAGGCTGACGGCAAAGATTTTGACATCAGCTCCATTGCAGAAAAGGCTTTGAAAGAGTATAAGTCTGTTCACAAGAGAAAAGTTGTGAATGAATTTGTCGTTTATGTGAAGCCGGAAGAAAATGCTGCGTATTATACCGTGAACGGTGAAGGCGATGAGTCTTTCAAGGTCACGCTCTAATGCGATTCACTGAAAAAAACGGGCTTCGGATACCTGCGATGGCATCCGAAGCCTGTTTTTATATGCAGTTTTTTTACTGCTCGTCCTTTTTTTCATCCTTTTTGCCGCCGAGCAGACCGGTCAGTCCGCCGAGCTTGCCGGTGATGTCGTTCAGATCGAGCTTGCTGAAATCAATCTTGCTGAAATCGACTTTGCCGATCAGACCCTTCACCGCTTCAATGATCTTGTTGAGGGTATCGCTGTCAACATCCTCGCCGACGATGCCTCTGACTGCTTCTGCCGGATCCTTTGCGAATTTCTCCTTGAAGTCACCGTCTTTTGTGACCTTCGCAATAATCTTTTCAATCTCTGCTTTGATGTCCATGAATGGAACCTCCTCTGTGAATTTGATTTTATGTCAGGATTGTTCTTCCTGCATGACGATTTCAGATGCGGCATTTTTCCGGACGGATTCAATGCCGTTCATGCAGCCCGACATTGCTTTGTAGCCTTCGCTGACGGCAATGATCTGACCGTTTGTTGCTTTCAGGCGGAATCGGAATTCGCCTGCTTTATCAGTATAGATCTCGAATTTCGGATGCTTCTGCTTAGCAAAGCCTTCTTCTGTCTGGTTTTCGATCGCAGCGGCAGGTGCATTCCGCTGCACACTTGCAATTCCGCTGCGGCAGGCTCTCTCTGTGGTGTAGACCTCAGAGGTTGCGATGACTTCGTTGTTTCCCGCGATCAGGTCGAATTTGATGCCTGTTTTTGTGCGTTTCATCAGAAACTTTCCCATATCTTTGATCCTCCTGTTTTTCATGGTATGCTGCCGTTTTCCGGCTGCTGATTTTATTATACATGAGTCTGCACAAAAAGTCAATATATGAATTGTAAAAAATAGAGAAATACACAGCATGATGATAAAAACATATACAAAACAGTTGACACACTGTACTATTATATGGTATAATCCTTATAAAGACTTGTGCGTGTTTTACAGAAAGGGGTGGAAATGATTTTATAAATTTTATTTGTGGAGTGAAGATTTTCAGAAGTTTTTTATATGAAACGATGATTGTCTTCTTTGCTTGCTGTTCTGACAATTCTTGATAGTTCTTTTTTGTATTTTTATAGAAGTGATGAATTCTATTGGACATTTGATTATGCGACGATGTCCTATATTTGAAATTTGAAAGAAGGTGTTTTATATGAAAAAGCGTTTCCTGAGAGTATCCGCTGCTTTCAGCACCGTTCTTTTCCTGCTCCAATCATCTTCGATTGCCGTTCATGCGCAATGGGTCGGGCCGGTCGGTGTACCATCTGAACAAACACG
>DMBA01000260.1 GCA_003446315.1 Ruminococcus sp.
ATGCATTCATTCTTCAAACGCATTTCCGCTGCACTCTGTGCGGGAATGCTCACAGCAGCCTGTTTGCCGCCGCTGCCTGCAACAGCCGACAAAGCGGACTACAAACCGGCACCATCCATATCTGCGGATTTTCACCCATCCGGTGAAGATGCTGTAGCGATCTCGATTCCTTCAAAAGAACATGTTGACGTACTGATCTCCCGTCAGAACGCATCCGGTGAAGACGAGATCCTTTATCGCAGCAACGAATTGCAGGCATATCACAATTGTCTGTATTATCCGTTAGAGCCGGGCGAATATGATTTGTCTGTTTCCATGGAAGCCATCAAATATGCGCCGCAAAAGCGTACTTACACGGAGCATATCTCCATTCCGGAACCGGATGGTTTTTCGCATACAGAATTCCGGTATCAGCTTTCTGTGAAAAAGGCAGAAAATACGGATGAAGGCATTCCTGAGATTGTTTCTCAGGATGAGGGCATTCTCGATCAAATCAAGTATACAGAAGCCGACCTTGCATTCAAGCGCTATGACATGATTCAGGGCGATTATGACGGAAACGGTGCGATCACTGTCAATGATGCACAGTTGACACTCAATGCTTTCCTTACAAATATGACTGGTGATCCGGATGGCGAGATCCCGAATCCCGGACAGCTCGCTGCCTGCGATATTGACGGAAACGGCGAGCTGATGGCAAGTGATGCGCAGTGGATCCTGCTTTATTATCTGGAACTGCTGCTGGAAACAGATCCGAAATGGCCCTATTCGACTTATACCGATGAAAAAACCATGCTCATCGCAGTCGGTGCATATCATGAAGATGAACATGCAGTCGGCATTTCGTGGATCGGCACACAATGGATGGACAAAGTCGATGTGCTCATCTCTCCTGACGGAAATGCCTATACAGTTGCTGCAACTGTGCAGGATGACACAAAGTATTCCTATCCGGTGGATGATGATTTTGCATCGGCATATTTCAAAGTATCCTACACAGATGAGGACGGCGAAACGATCGAATCTGCGCCGTTTTTCGTAGATGCAAAGAATGACGGCATCACCGTGGAATATCCGGATACGGACGGTGACGGTCTCTCCGATATTCTCGAAGAAATGCTTCAAACCGATCCGGCTAAGAAGGATACCGATGCGGATGGACTGGATGATGCGCAGGAACTCAAGCTGACCAACACCGACCCGACCAAATCTGATTCGTTCAAGGCTGGTATCCCGGACAGCGATGCCGACTGCGATGATGACGGTCTGACCAATCTGGAGGAAGTCACACGCGGCACGAATCCCTTGCAGGCAGATACTGATGCAGACGGATTATCCGATCGTGCAGAGATCTTCGAACATAAAACAGATCCGCTTCTGGCTGATACAGACGGCGACGGTCTGGAAGACGGATTTGAAATTCGTTACGGTCTTGATCCGCTTCATGCGTCAACCGACGGAACACCGGATGCAGACCGCCAGATCACACAGACATTCGAATCGCAGAGTGATGCATTAAAAAGCGTAAATTCTGATGAAAGCCCGTATGCGCTTTCCGTGGAGATCACGACAAACGGCGATGCAGAAAAAGAAATGGCAGTTTCGGAAAGCAGTTACAGTGCATTTCTGGAGAGTGATGCGCAGATCGGTGATATCATTGATCTTTCGCTGTCCGATTTCTTGCATACGGAAAAGATTCATCTTTCCTTTGCAATCAAAGACGAATGCCTCGATAATACGCTGAATAAGTATTCGGAATATGATGATATGCAGGGCATCAAACGTCTGAGCATCTTCAAGTATTATGATGAGATCAGCATGATGCTGCCGGTGGAAACACAGTATGATCTGGAAAACAATGTCATTTCTGCGGATGTCACCGAAGCAGGAACTTATTGTGTCATTGATCTCGAAGTATGGTTCGATCTGTTTGATCTGGAACCGGAAGAAATTGATGCCGCCATCGCCGCACAGAATCAGCCGGCAGAATCTGTCACACAGAGCATTCAAGGCGGAACCAATGCTGTGCAGCAGGTTTATACCGTGCCGAAAGCGATCAATCCGGTGCAGCTTTATACAGATACCAACCCCTATACCCACAGAAATGAATATCCGGTTGATCTGGTCTTCATTCTGCAAACGTCCGGCCCGGAAATGGCAGATGTGATCTATGAATATGAACTGGATGTGCTGGAAGAAGTGGTCGGTTATGTATTCCGCAATTACAGCAACGTCAGAGTACATGTTGTACATTATGATGCAGACAAAGCAGAAGCCGTCCGATTCGGCAGCCTGACCTATTGCACCAATGCAACTGCCTTTTCCAGAGGCATCCGTGCCCTTTCCTATACCACGGATGACAACTATTGCCCGACAAAACCTGCTTTCCAGACAGCAACGCATGACTTGCAGCTCCGCAACAGTGTCAATACTTATTTCTATCACATGCATAACGGCAACAATCTCTATACACTGGATTATGACGGCATCGTGATGTCTGAATCGAATTACGGCA
>DMBA01000182.1 GCA_003446315.1 Ruminococcus sp.
AGTCACACAGAATTCTGCCGGATACCGTTGCGGAGAATCTGCGGCGGCAACTCGCGGAACAATCAGCGCGAACAGAAACGCTGGAACGGGAAAAGCAATCTCCGTACCGTGCGTTCTTCTATTCCGAGGCGGAAAAGCAGGCGTTCGTTCAAGCACAGCTCGATCAACGCAAGATTCCATACCGCGAAACTGACACCGGCTTTGAAGCGCAGCAGTGCTATCTCGATGAGATTCGCAAAATCGAAAAGCAGTATAAGGCACCGACGCTGAATATCAGAGAGCAAATGCGCGAGGATATTGACCGCTTCACTTTGTGTGCAGCCTGCTTTGAAGAATTGCTTGAACGGATGCAGAAAGCAAACTATGAAATCAAGCGAGGAAAATATCTCGCAGCGCGTCCGCAGTACGGAACGAACTTCATTCGATTCCGGTCGCTCGGAGAAAAGTACACAGAGGAGTCTCTCAAACGCCGGTTTGCAGGCTATTTACAGTACGAGCAGCGTGCGCCGAATCGGGTTGTGATTGAAACGATTGTGTATTACATGCGTACCGTGCGTGAAGGAAGAATCCGGCTGCGGCGTATTGACAAGACAAAACCGATTATGTGGAAAAACGATCCGGAGATGGATGCGCTGCTGCGGCTCAACAAAATGATTAACGAAGGCGCATCACTTACTTCTATCCGAAAAGACTTTGCCGACAAAGAGCAGGCTGTCCTGAAACTGAGAGAACAGCTGGAAGAAGTACAGAGTGAACTGAAAACATATATCGTACTAAAAGAAAAGTGCGAGATCGTATTCGGTCTGCGGTATTCGGAGAAGTATACGCACGAGCAGGCAGCTGCAACACTGAAAGGCTATCCGTCGATCAATGCCGGAAACTGGAAGCGCGTCTACAATCTGGTGGCAGATCAGAAGAAAGCAGTCGAAGATTTGCAGAGCAAGCACGCGCAGGCAGAAGCCAAACTGAAAGCAGCGGCAGAACTTGCCGGCACTGCTGAGCGGGTGTTTGGCACCACATTTGTGCAGGATGCAATTCGCCGCTGTAACTGCGAAGAGGTTGGAACGTATTTGCCGAACGGCTCGTTCACGCCGGAAGGCTTTTACCGCAGATGAAAGGAGCAGTTTTATGAATCAGGATACGATTGGTTATTACGGGCAGGCTTGGATGAGTTTCATGGAGGAGAATCATCCGAAGCTTGTCGCGCAGATGCAGAAGCGCGGGACATTCGAGGCAGTCGCACGGTCGGTCAATCAGAGCGCGTGCGATTACTGTGATCTGCTGAACCGGCAGTATGCGCTGCAGAATCCGCCGCCGGATGGTCCGGAAGCATACCGCTCATGGAAGAAAACCCGCGACTACTATATAGATAGTGCGGTCATGCGGGAGCGCGTGCTGGTCGCAGTGACGAGGGCATGAGCGGATTTTTGCGGCGCGACCTCTTGATAATTCTGAGAAGCTATGGTATAAATAATAGGAGAAAGGTTATGATGCAGTTGAAAATAGAAGATTTGAGAGTGCTTTTAAATAACTGCACTGTACTTTGGACAACGCATTGCCTGCAGCGAATGGGCGAGCGTGACATACAGCGTGACGATGTCAAAAACTGAATCCAGAACGGCGAGATCATAGAAGATTACCCATACGATTTTCTGAATCCGAGCGTCTGATTTTCGGAATGACGCTCGCAAACAAGATTCTTCATGTGGTCGCCGGTTCGGACGGAACATATTTGTATATCATTACAGCATACTATCCGTCAGCGGATAAGTTTGAATCCGATATGAAGACAAAGAGGAGATAAGTATGTGTATGTTCTGCAAAAACAAAACCTTCATTGAATCCACGACAACGCATGTTGTGAATTATCAGAACTGCATCATCATCATCAGAAATGTCCCCTGTCTGGAATGTGATCAGTGCGGTGAAAAATACTACACTGATGCAGTTGCAGAAAAACTTGAACGGCTCGTCAATTCTGCAAAACAGCTGATGCAGGAGATTTCTGTTGTTGACTACAAGACGGCTGCATAACGATATGAGCGAAATGTGCAAAGCGATTGAGGATATGAGAAAAGAAGCGGCGGCGCAGGCAGAGTGGGGAAAAACCGTAAAAATTGCAATGCAGATTCTGACAATGGATGTGCTTACTGAAGAACAGATTGCTCAAGCAACCGGCTTGACGCTGGAAGAAGTACTGGAGCTCGCATAGGAAATTCAGAAATCGGTTTGATCTCAAAAGTTGACACAAGTGTCAACTCAAAAATCGCAGCAAGGAGCAATACTATTCTGAAATGCTTTCAGTCAAGTTGACAGAATAAAGAGCCTATGATTTGAGTTATAAACCGCATTTATCATGTACAGTCAGTAAGAGCCGTCGGCGTGTATTACAAACACACCATCGGCTCTGTTTTATCCTTTGATGATTCTGTTTTTATCAGCGTGAAATCAATCTCATTGCGTTATTTCAACGGAAAAGTAATCTGCCAGTTTCCGGAAACATACTGCTGTGCCGTGACAAAACTGCCATAGAGCGTACAGTCTTTCAGTTTATCATATTCTATCGGAAAGATGCTTTCACAGCAGTAGTTTTTTCTGTCCGGTGTACTGTCATCTGAACGGTAGTTGAAAACAATCCATTCTTTTTCGTTGATCCGGTTGCCGGCACGGTCACAAAGGTCAATATTGCCGTGATTGTCCGTATGATTCACATCTTCGTATTTTGTCAGAATATGCAGTGCGCCGTCCGTATAGCCGATTCCCATGACTGAAACACCGGATATCGGGGATAGCAGCGGTGTTTCTGCCGGAACAAGGAAGCGGTAATCTTCCGGTTTCGGAAAGTCACCGTGTTTGTTACCGGCAATGCCTACAATATTTGTGCGGTACATGGTTTCAGGTTCTTTCGGCACACTGCTGAGATCAAGCGCAGTCAGCTCTCCGTTCTGGTTCTCTTTTCCGCAAAGCAGCGAACAGACAGAAAATGTGACCTTGCCCTTCGGCATTGAACTGCCGTCTGTTGTTTGAAGATGCACAACAAAATATGCCGTATGTGTATCCGCATCATATTCTGAGAAACTGCAATGTCCGCTCATATCACGGGGGACATTGATCGAGTAGCTGTCGAACAAATCCCAATCACCGTCAGGACAAGTACCTGTTATATCACGCATGGCAAGATACACGCTTGCTTCACTGCCGCTGCGTTCAGCGGAGATGACAGTCATTTCAATGCCGTTATCCGCACAGGTTTTCTGCACCGGCTTGAATGTCTGTGCAGCGGACGGCGCGATATGATAAAGGATCATATATGCAGGCTCAAAACCAAATGCAGTTAATGTCGGGAGTGAACAGGTGATTAACACAGCTACGGCTGCAATCGCAGCAATTCTTTTTTTTTGTTTCCGATGTGCGATTCTTTTTACCGGCACTTCAATATCGAGAAAACGATCATTGATCAAGCCGACAGCGTTCATAAATGTATCTGCTTTCATAGGTAGTGCTCCTTTTTCAGTTGGACATAGAGTTTTTTTCGTATCCGGAATAACATGGATTTTACCTTGCTTTCGGAAAAGCTGTGACATTCAGCAATTTCAAAGATTGACTGCATATAAAAATAACGCCTGACAAATACATTTCTTTCTGTATCAGATATGCTGTCAAGAAACCGGTCAATTTCCTCAGCAAGTGCTTGCTCAGATACTTGTTGTTCGATATTCTGTTCAGACCGGAGCCAGTCCTCAACTTCTTCAAATACAACTCTTGTTTCAGCAGCGCCTCGTTTTAATGTGTTTTCTGAACGAATACGCTTCAGGCTGATGTTTCGTGTGAGTCTGCCAAGAAAAGTTTGAAGGCATTCCGGAATATGAGGCGGAATGCTGTTCCATGCAGCGAGCCAAGTGTCATTGAGCGCTTCATCAGCATCTTCAGGGCAATGCAGGATATGTATTGCGATTGAACGGCAATATTTGGTATATTTTTGCTCCGTCTGAGCAACAGCGTTTTCATTCCGCTGTAAATACATTTCGATAATCTGCTGATCTTCCACAGTATTCCTCCTTCCATGTGTATTCAGAAGCTTCTATTATACTACTACCCAAACAGTATCAGCCGGTTGCATCATATTCAAAAAATCTTTTCTTATTATATCACATGAGAACCGTATCAACAAGAAAATCTTTGTTTACAAACAAAAGTGCAGATACCTTCTGAAATACTCCCCTTTTGTTAGACAATGTGGCAGTATCAACACAAGCATTATCAAAAA
>DMBA01000212.1:0-173 GCA_003446315.1 Ruminococcus sp.
CAGTAATCTGCGAATGCTTTCGCCAGATCAGTCTGCTCGCTGTTGAGATTGCCAAGCGTATAAAGGGGGCTGTCATGGCGAACGCCGAACGGGATAAACTCGTAATCACGCAGCTCCGTTGCATTGTAATAGCCCTGATATTCCATGATGAAAGCATCCAGAACGCCGTTTGA
>DMBA01000212.1:240-12255 GCA_003446315.1 Ruminococcus sp.
GCAGCATCGCGCATTTGCAGCGTTGTATAGGCGACAAACGGAACATTCTGCTGGAATTTCTGGAATTCACCGGTTGCGTTTTTGCTGAGAATATCAGCCGAATCAAATTCTTCCAGCGTGGAGACAAGGAAGTTCAGTCCGGTGGAAGATGCATAGGGGTTTGTGTAACCCATGGAAATATCGCTTGCGATTGTTGCTTCCACGATCGTGCTGATATTGACTTCGCCGTATTTGGCTTGCAGCGTGTTATAGGTATCCTTGCTGACCAGAATGCCCGCTGTATTGCCTGCAAGCCGGTCGTCGATCTTCTGGATCTTGACGTTTTCTGCGGCAACCATATCGCCCCAAAGCTCATTGGAAGGCGTATAGACTTCCGGCACATATTTTCCGGAAATGATGTAGTCAATGGCTGCACCGGATGCGATCGGGCGCACCGAAACGGTTGCCCATTTGCCGTTGACCATATAATGCGAGCTGTTGAAACTCTCGGCAACTTCATTCAGCCAGCCGTCTGTGCCGGAAGATGATTTTTCGGTCGAGGAGAAGATCTCGACATTCAGTTCGCCTTTGCCGGTCACACTCAGCGGATATTTTTCGATATCCGGAAGCTCCTCTGCAAGATTGTTTCCGGTGATCTCAACGGTCGCCTTGCGTGCCGACACTTTTTTGACATCCAGTTTTTTCAGTTTTTTATCGAGTTGGGTCAATGCGCTTTCTCTGGAAATCTGCTGGTTGGATTTTCCGGCGTTCCGGATGAGCGTAATGCCGATTGCAGCACCGCCGATCATCAGAACTGCAATGACTGCCAGAAAAGCCGCATTTTTCGAAGCGGATTTACTCATGGAGAACTCCTTTCTGAAATGACATCAATCGTCACTTTTATGGAAGTAGAGCTGAGAAATGCCGTCTTCTTCCTGCACTTCCCATACAAGGCTGCTGCCGTTCATCCACATCGAAGTGCCGTCCCAGCCGTGCGTGGGAGCGCCTGTATTCTCATATTCAACAGACAGCTTGCCGGTACCGTCATCATGTGCGAAGAACTGTGCACCCTGATATGTGATCGAAGCAACATCCTCGATCGAATAAATATTCACGCGGAACGAATCCACCGGAATATCGCGGAATGCATCGGTATATTGGTTGCCCTCTGCATCCGTGATCGTGTCACAGACCCAGTTGCCGGCAACGGAATAAACAGACGGATGTGCAGGCTGCGAGAAGCTGTTGACCGAAGAGAAAATGATCGCCATGCTCTGCGAGCAAAGCCGGTCTTCCCGCCGATCCAGATTCATGATCTGGAAGACGGAATTCTTGGTATAATCCGGAAACTGGATCAGTGCGGTGGTTTCATTCAGACCATCCCATGTGCCTTCTGAAGCGATGCCGCTGCAGCGGTCATACAGCACGCAGCTTCCGTTTGCATTGAGCTGCATCTGATACATGATCTGATAGGATTCTGTGCCGAACTGTCCGGCTTCTTCTGTCTGATCGTTCCACTTTGAAAGCTCCCATTTGCCTGCAAAATTGCCTTTATAATCGACTGCGGGCTCATCATTTTCGGCAGTTGTTTCCGCGGCTTCGGTTGTGGAAGCGGTCAGGATATAGGTTGCTTCCGTGGTTGTCTCGGTCACAAGCTGCTCAGCAGCGATCGTTGCGGAAGGATCAACAGTAATAGAATTGAGCTCATCCAGCTCCGATTGGCTGCCGCATGCAGCGATGACGGGGCAGATGGTCAACGCGGTTAAAATCATCAGAAATTTGCTTTGGTGCTTCTCCATTCGAATCTCCTATGCTTGGGTTATAACTGCATCATTTGCCGTGTCGGTTCCGACTTTTTGAGGGAAACACGCGGTGCGGCGGGCTGATGCTCCAGTGCGCCGTCATGTGTACGGATATTGTGCAGGGTTTCTGCCAATACATCCATGCACGGTTCCGGACGCAATTCGTTATCATTCATTTCGGTGACTTCGATAATCAGTTTTTCGAAATCATGCAGGATCTTAGCATTTTCTACGAGCTTTTCGCGGATATACAGCTCATGCTCATGCAGAAATGCCGGATCTCTCTGGTCACAGTAACGCAGTCTGTAATAAATATGCTTGCAATTCTCCAGCACGAATTCCTCTGCGCGTTTGCAGGATGCGCTGAATGCATGATCCCAGCCGAGCATTGCCTGCAATGCAGCTTGCTTATCGGTGAGCTGCCGGATCTGGTTGACTGCTTCCGCGCCGTATCTGCCAAGCGGAAGGCTCATCAGATTCAGCGACATAAATGCATTGATGTAATCGTTGCGGGTGCTCGGAATACGGGCGGATGATTTGGAATCGCCGGTTTTTGGAACTTCTCTTGTAATATTGATCGGTGCAGATTGCGGGATACTGTCAATATCAAAAAAGGAGTTGTTGTTGAGCCGCGGCAAGATATCACGAAGAATCCGGACAATAAATATGATAAAGATACATACCAGCGGGAACAGATTCAGGGCACCGCATACAAATGTCAGACAAACCAATACGACGAGTGTGATGATCTTGGAGTTGCGGTCGGGATTCTCAATCTCTGCCTGACGGAACACGGCGGGATCCGCATTTGATTGTGCAATCTGCTCACTTCTTCCGCAGCGGGGACAAATCATCATCATGCCCTGTGTTACCATCATTTCTCCGCAATTTTTGCAAATCTGCACCATTTCGGATGCCCTCCTTTCATCAGGCTGCAATCAGATATTATTGCATCATCATTTGCTGCGGCGGATCAGACATCTGATCGGGCTGATCCCATTCATCCGCAGAATTTGTGCGGACGCTGCGCAGCGCATTGGTCAGTTCATTGAGGCAGGGGGTAGCGGCGGTTGCGTCATCTCCGATCTGGGAGACTTCCAGGATCAGATTCTCGAAATCGGAGAGGACATGTGCATTTTCGCCGAGCACGCCCTGCAAATATGCCACATGCATATTATATTTGTACGGCTCGCCCTGATCGAAGATCATGACGCGGTTCAGAATGCGCTTACAGTTTGCGAGCACATAGGCATCCACATCATTGGCGGTTGAAAGAAACGGGCTGTCCTTGGAATCATCCAGCACTGCCCGCAGTGCTTTTTGTTTTCGTTTCAGGGATTCGAGCTGCTTGATGGCTGTTTGGATATAGGTTGTAAACGGGGTATCCTCGTTCAGCCACGCATGGAAGGCTTTGATATAATCATCTGCGTCTTTCAGGCGTTTGGCATCGCTGACGACGGACGCGCTGTTACTATGCAGGATCAAACCGTCTGCGATCAATGAGCAGACGATCCATGCAGCCAGCACACCAAATGCGATCACACCGGAAAAATTGTTCCGGACGAAGAAATGATACAGCAGCAAACCGACTGCCATTTCCGCTGCTGCCGCGATCGCAACGATGATTTTGGTCTTATCCTTCACAGGCTGCGCCCCCCTTTCTATCTCTTTTGCATGTTTTCATATTATCATAATCTCCGCGGAAAGTCAAGGCTGAAAAAAGCCCAAAAAAACCGGATTTCGGTCAAAAATAAAAAGGAGAACGGTTCTGCGCCGTCCTCCTTTCACAATCTGAGCCGGACTCAGACCATTTGATTTTCGCAAATTACTCAGCCGATTCCTCTGCCGGTGCCTCATCGGAATAAACCACTTCATCGGTTTCCTCTGCTGCATCTGCTGCATCTTCCTCAGCAACTGCACGCATAGAGAGGCTGATGCGCTTCTTCTCTGCATCAATTGCGGTGATCTTCACGGTTACGGTATCGCCGACGTTGACAACGTCCTTGACATTGGTAACGCGCTCGGTAGAGAGCTGAGAAATATGAATCAGACCGTCAATACCGTCGGTGATGCGTGCGAACGCACCGAAGGAAGTTACGGAAACAATCGTTGCATCGACAATATCGCCGACTGCATACTCATTTGTAAACTTCACCCACGGATTATCCTCCGGCCGTCTGTGACCGAGAGAAATTCTGCCGGTTTCCGGATTCAGTGCCTTGATGTAAACCTCAAGTGTATCGCCGACTTCAACAACATCGCTCGGCTGGTGGATCCGTGCCCAGGAGAGCTCGGAAACGTGAACCATGCCGTCGATTCCGCCCAGATCTACGAATGCACCGTAGCTGGTGAGGGACTTGACTTCGCCGGTGTAAACATCGCCGACCTTAGCAGTCTCCCAGAACTTTGCCTTTGCTGCATCGCGCTCTGCCTTCTGTACCTGACGGATGGAGCCGACTGCTCTGCGGCGCTGCTCGTTGACATCAATGATGACGAAGCGAACCGGCTGCTTCAGCAGAACGTTGAGATCAGCGCCTCTGCCAAGACCGGACTGGGAAGCCGGGATAAAGACATGAACGCCGTTGCTGTCAGCGACAAGGCCGCCCTTGACAACACTCAGAACGGTACCCTCAAGCACCTCGCCTGCCTCATGGGCTTTGAGGATATTCTCGAAGCCGATCATTTCATCAACTCTGCGCTTCGAGAGCTGAACAGTACCTTCCGCGTCATTCACCTGAATGACGACAAGCTCCAGCTCATCGCCGACCTTTACAAGGTCAGAGGGCTTTTTAGAGGTATCACTGGTCAGTTCGGAGAGGGTAATATAACCGGTCTGCTTGGCACCTACGTCAACCATGACTTCGTTGTTTCCGCTGATGGAAGCGACGATGCCGACAACCCGGTCACCCTTTCTGATTTTTTTCGTGAAGGTCTTATCCAGTTCCTCCTCGAACGCTGCTGCGAAGTCCTCGTTTTCCGGGATAGTGGTATCGGTGTCAAAAATTCCAGACATATTGGTTTGAACCTCCTTAATAATGCTGGCGGGCGTACTTGCTCCTGCCGTGATTCCGATTTTCAATTCATGATCCGCGCCGTATTCTGCGGCAATTTCTGCTGCTGCGGCACGCAGTTCACCGGCAATGCTTTGCAGTTCCGCCGCATTTTCGACCAGCCATGACGGGCAGTTTCGGCTGCAAACGTCATAGAGCTTTACGGTATTGGAGCTGTGTCTGCCGCCGGCAATCACCATCAGATCGGATTCCCGTGAGAGCTTATCCGCATCGGATTGTCTTGCCGCGGTTGCATTGCAGACAGTGTCAAAAATTTTCAAATCGGGGTGATCTTTCGGCAAAAGGTCTATACAATCCCCCCATAATATGATATTATACGTAGTTTGCGCGACAATTGCAAGCTTTTCAGGCAATTTTCTGTCAATCAAACATCTCAGCTCGTTTTCGTCGCGGAAAACTGTACAATTTCCCATACAATGCCCGACGATGCCCTGTACTTCCGGATGTTTCGGGTCGCCGGCGACGAGGACATATCTGCCCTCGGCGGTTTGTTCGGCTGCGATCTTATGGATCCTTGCAACGAACGGGCAGGTCGCATCAATCACAGGATTTCCCTGTCCGGCTGCCTGCTCATATACGGCTTTCGGAACGCCGTGTGCCCGGATGACGAGCGTTTCGCCGGGTTCCAGCTCTGCGGGATCGGAGATGATGCGGGCACCCTTTTTCTGCAAATCCTGCACGACCGTATCGTTATGCACGATCGGGCCGAGGGTGGCAACATGTTTTCCCTGTTCCAAAGCCTGATAAACCAGTTTCACAGCGCGGTCTACGCCGAAGCAGAAGCCGGCTGATTTGGCTGTCCGGATGCTGTATTTCATAAGCCGTATCCTCTTTCGAATCCGCGGACGGATTCAGTTATGTTCATAATCCGGCAGATCCGCTTCATCTACTGTGATGCGCTGGATCTGTGCAAGCGGCAGGGAAGTAAGCTGATAGAGCGTCAGCGTATCGCCGATGGCATCCAGCGGCTCCAGTGTGGTGCTGCCTGCCACAACGCAGATATACATCTGACCGGAAGCATCCTCTGCCCATGTCGCAAGACATTGTCCGGCAGGATTGGTAAAGCCGGTTTTGCCGCCCATGACATGCAGCGGAACGGGGAGTCCTTCCAGCTCATTGCCGACCATGCGGGAGAGCGTGGTGGAGACAAGCTCGATGCCTTCCGGATGTTCCGGTGTTGCGGCGGTGGTATATTTTTTTGTGGAAAGGATCTGTTTTGCAAGCGGGCTGCTGCATGCATACTGCAAAACTCTTGCAATATCCTGCACGCTGCTGAAATGCCGTTCGTCGTTCAGACCCGTACAATTATAAAAGACAGATTGCTGCAAGCCCATATCAGATGCGAGCCGGTTCATCTCTGAAACGAACTGTTCTTCGCTGCCGGCAGCATGCACGGCAAGCATGACGGCTGCATCTGCGCCGGAAGGCAGCATCATTGCATAAAGCAGATCGGTGATTTTGCACTGTTCACCCGGCTGAAAACCGGCAACATATGCAAGGCGGGCACGCTGTGCTGCGATCACATCACCACTCATTGTGACGGTCTCATCCGGTGCGGGTTCGCCCTTCAGATCGAGATAAGTGACGAGTGTCATCAGCTTTGTCAGCGATGCCGGATAGATTGCTTCGTCCGGATTTCTGCCGGCGATCAGGGTATTGCCGGTTTCTGAAACGCGGATCAAAGCGGCGTTTCGTGCGATCAGAAGACTGGTATCATCCACTGTGACCGTTTCGGTCGTGGTACCGGCAGCAGCCGGAAAACGGGTCGTCGTGGTTGTGGTCACAGTTGTTGTTTCGGTTGTGGTTGTGACGGCAGTAACGGCAGGATCTGCACTGTTTTCGGAAGATTCTGCCTGTTCAGCGGCACTTTTGCTCATATGAGAAAGCACCGGTTTTGCCGTAAAGATCAAGCCGACACCGATCGCAATTGCAAGCAGCGGTGCGAAAACAGCATCGGCTGTTTTTTGTTTGCGTTTGTTTTGTGGTCTGTTTGCCATTATTCAGGTACTTCTCTCTATCGTCAGAATGAATCCGCGTTGGAATCAGAAGCCGGTTCAGTTGGTTCAGGCTCTTTTTCCAGACGGACTTGCGGGATCGGATCCGGCTGTTCCGATGCTGTCTGCTGACCTGCACCGCAATAGATGCAGAACTTTGCAGCACGCGGAATGGATTTCCCGCAGGAAATGCAATATTTCTGTTCTTCGGATGCTTTTGCAGCGGGTACTTCCGGTGCGGAAGGCATCACAGGAGATTTTTGCTCCTTTGCCGGTGCAGATGCTTTATACTTTGCACGCACACGCAGGAATGCACATAATTCCAGCAAAAACAGGGAAAAAGAAACGACTGTGACGGATGTCCACCAATAGGGTGCACGCAGGGCTTTCCAGAACGGATAAAGCCCGGTCACGCCGTCCTGCACAAACCATGTGCCTGCACCGCCGATAATGACAAACAGCAGGCTGAGCGCAGACGGAATCAGAAGGGTCAGTCCCATGCCTTTGAGCGCACCGAACGAATCCTTGCCGGTGCATTTGCGGATATTGCGCCAGCGAAACAGCAGGAGCAGGAATAAAACGATCTCCAGAATATAAGCGAAGATGCTGACACCGAAGCGCTGGAATGCTCTGCCGGCTTTTGTGCCGCCGAATGCGCTGCTGATGCCGTTGCAGAATGCAAGCGGCTTTTGCAGGGCACTGTCGATCTGTGCACGGTCGCTGTCTTCGATGATGAGGCGGCAGGATGCATGAAGCTGCTCGCTGATGCGATCCAGTTCGCCGGAGATCTCTTCCGGTGTGACCTGAACAGGCTCATTGGAATCGCCGTGCAGAAGCTGCATCTGCATCTCGATCTTATCTGCAAGGAATGCAGGAATATTCATTTCGTCAACGGCTGTTTCGATGTCTTCCGGCAGCACATTGCTGTCCGTGACATAGCCGCTGAGAATGTAATCTGTAACGGTTTTTCCCGTAAAAGGAATTTTTGCATCTGAGAGTCGGCTTGCACGCAAACTGCTGCTCAGTGCGTTGGTACGGCAATAAGAACGGAGCGAAACGGTATTGCTGAAACAAAAAAGCAGCAGCAATGTGCCGATCACACATAATGTTCCGTGAAACACGCGGTATCCGCCCGAACGAATCCGGATCGGTTTCTCTGTTTTTGCCATACGGCTTTTCCCCCCGGCAGGCTGCATCTGCATCCTGCAATTTTATTACATATTACATTATACCATAAATACGCTTCTTTTGTCAACGCGCACGCATGCAGAATATCCTGCCGAATCACCGCATGATTTTGTATATTTGAATCACCGTTTTTGCAGACACGGAAAAGCAAAATGAATCCGGCGGATTCAGGCAGAATGCTGCCCGGGATCCGCCGGTGTTTCGTGTTGTTCAGTTGGCTGCGGGGATTCTGTTTTGCCTGCTGCTGATTCCGGTTCGATCGGCAGGATCGGATTTTTCAGCGCATCCCTGCGCTTTTTCCAGCGCTGAAAGGCGATCATGCGTCTGTTGATGGCTTCCGGCACCGGAATCTGGAGCGCGGCAAGGATCTTCTGATCCTTTTTCTTCCGGAGCCACCAGTTGATCTCTGCGCCGATAAACCAGACGTAAATGCAGGCATAGAGCCAGACCAGGATCATGACGACACCGGCAAGCGTTCCGTATACATAGCTGTAACGATCCAGAGAATGCGTCAGAAAGATGCCGTAAAGCGATGCAGCACCGCGCCAGACGACGGCTGTCAGAAATGCGCCGGGCAATTCGCCGCGGAAGGTCGGTTTCCGGCTTGGCAGGAGTGCATAAGACAGCCAGAATATGAGCAGCAGCAGCATCGGGGCGGCGAGATAGCGCACCAGTTTCAGGATCAGCTCCAGCAAATGCCAGTCCGGCACATGCGATACGATCAGCTCAACGAGCTTTGTGCCGAGTGCATACATTACGATCAGTGTCACGAGCATGACGCAGATGACAACGGTATACAGGCAGCCGACCAGCCGCAGGACGGTCTGGCTGCGGTTTTCGGTGATGCCGTAAGCGGTATTAAAGCCGTTAATCAGCGCCTGAATCAGGCGGGAAGCTGTCCAGATCATAAAAATGATGAGTGCAAACTTCGCAGAACCGATATTTTCGTTATAATAGCCGTCGATCAGATCAATTCCGAATGACTGATAACTCTCAGGAACAAGCAGCTTCACGACCCGGACAAGCGTATCTTCTTTCAGAAACGGCAGCATCCGGCTTGCCATGCAGATGAGCATGGTGAACGGAAAAATCGCAAGCATCAGATAAAAAGTAGCCTGCGCTGCGTAAGCGGAGAGGTGGTCTGCTGCGAACCGCTTTCCCGCTGCGCTGACATTTCTGGCGATTGAACGCAGAAATGGATTCTCTTTCACACTGCACATCCTCTCTTTTGTTTGGGGTGCAGCTTATTCAAAATCGTATTTGTCTTTGAATTCCGTGCGGAACTGTTCGAAAATGCGGTCATTGAGTGCATCATCCAGCACTGCGTCATAGTGTTCGGATTCTTTTCCCAGATCCACCACTTCCACGATGACAACGCCCATATCCTCATCGCCTTCGTCCAGCGGGAGCAGGACTGCGTAAGGAACGGCATCTACCGTGACCAGCTCCAGAAACTGGAATGTTACGGCATTTCCGTCCTCATCTTCGAGAATGACGACATCGTCATCCAGTTCATCTTGCTTCATCTGTTCATCTGTCATATCAGCCATTGCAGTTTCTCCTTCCATTATAAAAGTAATGTGCTGTCATTATATCATTTTTTCCGTACAGTGTCAAGGCTTTTTCGCCGGAACAGGAAATTTTTGGAGAAGAAAACGCAAAAAAAACGATGCCGGAAGCAAAAATTGACTGATCCGATACGGCACATTCAGAATGCTGAAAATAATCGCAATTTTTGCATGAAAATCGGGCGAAATATCACTATTCGTAATCGGGGAAGCGCAATATTTGATAAGTTATACGTTTGGTATAATCGCAACATTTGAATACCATATGTTTTGACTTATACCCCCTATGCCCAAAAACCTATTTGCTTTTTGTACAAAAGTATGCTATGATATAGACAAGGGATTGGAACAGCATCCGCTGGAACATCCGATTCCCTTGCCGGATCCGCACCGCTGTTTGCGGAAAGGTTCCGAACCTGACATTGTTCCCCCTAAGTGGCAGCGTCTGGACAGGCGGCGCAAAGCCGGCGAGTCCAAACGTGAATGATTACATCATAGCATGCCTTCCCGTTTCGCTGCGGCAATGCATGTTCAGTCGCTCCACTCTTCTTTTTACATATAAACCGATAGATTTATGCAGCAAATACCGGCTGCGGGAGAAAAATAGAAAAAACATAACATAGGGTAATCCGAAACGGGGTCTCGGCGGTGCAGACCGTGCAAAAATATGCGAAGTCATCCCGATCTTCGGGGACTGCCGAATCACACGAACCATAACCCTGCTCCTGTGCGGAGAGGGTTATATTATTAATTTTGAATAAAGGGGCTGACCAAAATGACGAACTTCAAACAGCTCATTGCAAGAACCCTGAGCATCACCGTGATTGCAATGACACTTTCAGCAACAGCATTTCCGGCAAACGCAGGTGAAAAACTGATCCAGGCAGGCTTCGAAAGCGGCATGGACGGTTTTGCTGCAAGAGCAACCGAATCTGTTGAACGTACTTCTGCAAAAGCATATCAGGGCAGCTACAGTGTTCTGGTAAGCAATCGTACAGAGGCATGGAACGGTGCTGTTGCTTCTCTTGGCGCCGGTTTCAATGCAGGTGATACCTACAGCTTCTCCTGTGCTGTTTATCAGTCTTCCGGTGCGGCTGTTGATATGCAGCTTTCTCTGGAATATGAGGATGCAACCGGTACAAAGAACTATGTGCACGTTGCCCCCGGTTCCGTTGACAGTGACACCTGGACAGTTCTTTCGAATCCGTCATACACCATCCCTGCTGACGCTTCCGCATGCAAACTCTATGTCGAAACGGCTGAAAGTCTCTGTGATTTCTATGTAGATGAGATCATCGCTGAGGCACCGACACATTATCTTCTCGGCGATGTCAACCAGAGCGAGAAAATTGATAAAGAGGATGTGACGGAGCTGATGAAATATCTGCTCGGACAGGAAGCAACTGTTTATCTGGAAACAGCAGATATGAACGGTGACGGAAAACTCAATGCAGTTGATCTTTCGATGCTGCGTCAGCGTTTCGCTTATCCGGATCGCTTCACAACCACGACCACCACAACCACCACGGCTGCAACAACCACACGCGATCCCGGTGCTGCATGGCCGACTCTTAAAAACGGTGACAAGTGGTATAACACCGCTGATATCAGCTGGATCCCGGCAGGCAAGAAGACTGTTGCACTGAGCTTCGATGACGGTCCTGCACAGGGCGGTATGTCCGTTCAGAATACGCTGAATGCGCAGGGCTTCCACGCAACATTCTTCTATCAAGGCAACAAGATCAACGGCAGCAACGAAAGTGAGATCAAGGCTGCTGAGGCCGGCGGCCATGAAGTAGCAAACCATACATGGTCACATACCGATATGAGAGGAATGGGCTCTGGTCAGATTCTGAATGAGTATAATCAGTGCAAGGATAAGCTCAATCAGGTACTCGGCGTAAAGCGTGACTATCTGGTCCGTCTCCCTTTTCTCGGATATGACAGTACAATCGCTTCGACAATGCCTGTCCCGATGCCGAACTGCGGTCTTGACACCGAAGACTGGAACCATCATACGACTCAGCAGATTATCCAGACTGTTCAGGGTGAAGCAATGAGCGGTGCTCTGAACGGTAAGGTCGTCCTGATGCACGAAACAGAGAATGCTTCCGTTGAAGCACTCAAGACGCTCGTTCCGTGGCTCGACCAGAACGGCTACGTTGTCTGCACAGTTTCCGAAATGTTCAAGTACAACAACAAGGAAATGATCTGCGGCAGAAAGTACGATAGCTGCATGTACTAAATCATAACATATTCAGCTTCATTACTCATCACCTCTGAAAAGAGGACAATCCACTCCACATGTGAAAGCACTCGTTTTCAAACGGGTGCTTTCGCTGCATATGTATAAAAAATAATCCCCGTGTATTTGCTTTACACGGGGATCCTGCTTGTAGATAAAGTTCGCTGT
>DMBA01000088.1 GCA_003446315.1 Ruminococcus sp.
ATTATAGCACGGTTATAGATATTTGTCAAGAGCCTTTCAGACTGTCGTTCACACCGCGTCTGGAGGGCTTTTGTCTATTTTTGGCATCTTGATAACTGCATATTGTTAATCATCTGACCGTCAAACATCATCAACGGGATAGCTATGCGCTTTTTCGTCGATTTTGCTTGCTTTCGGATTGTTAAATGAATACAGCCAATAAAACAGGCTGCGAAGCTTTCAGCCTCACAGCCCGCTTCGGCTTTTGGCAGGGGCAGAAGGAATCGAACCCTCGGCACACGGATTTGGAGTCCGTTGCTCTACCAGCTGAGCTATACCCCTAACGACTTGATTATTATAGCATATCCGGAAGAAAAAGTCAAGGGGAATTTCAAAAAAAATGATATTTTTCCAATTGGCACAGTTTTGCAATATTTTCTTGACAAAAATTGCTATATATGGTATACTAAATGTAAATTCAATATAGAAAGGATTGCTCAAATGCGAACAAAAAAGCATATTACTATCTGGCTCACGGCAGCAGCAAGCCTGTTGGCTGTCAGTGGGTCTGCTCTTCACGCTTCTGCGGAAGGACAAAACGGCTGGATTCAAAACGGTCACAAGCGTTATTATATCGAAGAAGACGGGTCACAGGCTGTAGGGACGGTTTATATTGATGATATCCCCTACATTTTCGCACCGAACGGTGTTCAGCAAACCGGATGGCAAACTGTTGACGGTAAACGATACTATTACGATCCCGGCAGCGGGGAAGCCGTTTTCGGTAAACTTCAGTGGCGCGGGGAATGGTATTATGTCACAAAGGAAGATGGCAAGATCACGGATACTGTGCTGACAGACAACGGCATTGTTTCCGCAACGCAGGAAGGGATCCTGCAAACCGGATGGCTGCAAATGCAGGAAAAATGGTATCATATTGAGCCTGACAGCACCCCTTCTGCCGGTATCAAAGAGATTGAAGGACAAACATATCAGTTCCGGCAAGACGGTCAGCTTATGACAGGCTGGCAGACCGATCCGGACGGCATCGTGCGATATCTGGATGCAGATTCCAAAACGTATCTCAAAGGATGGCTGCATTTGCCGGACGGTACTTATTATGCCGATCCGGATCGCGGCAGACTCACCGGCGCACAAATCATTGAAAGCAAGCAATATTATTTCCTGGAAAACGGCTTGATGGCAACCGGATTTCAGGAAACTGCAAACGGTATTACCCGCTATTATGATCCGCAATCCGGTGAAATGGTCATCGGGATGAAAGAAATTGACGGTGCAGTTTATGCATTTGCATCGGACGGCGCAATGCAGACCGGCTTCCTGACACAGAACGGTCAGACCTATTATTTCAATTCATCCGGTCGGATGCACAAAGGATTTCTCACTGATAAAAACGGACAGTATTATTTTGATGAAAACGGCATTATGCAAACCGGTTTTCAGAGCATAAACGGAAGCACATATTTCTTTGATGCTTCCGGCATCATGCAGCGTGGATTTCTCACGCAAAACGGCAATCAATATTATTTCGGTGCAGACGGCAGCATGCAGAAGGGCTGGATCACGGTCAGTGACAAGGTATATTATGCCGATGGAAACGGCATCCTTGCAAATGACTGGAAACGCATCGAAGGGATTATCTACTATTTTGCACCGAACGGCATCCGCGGACAAGGTGTCACGGTCATTAACGGAACAACATTTCTGCTGAATGATCTGGGTATTCCGCAGACCGGTTGGTATACTGCAAAAGACGGCTCAAAGTATTACGGCACGTTCAATGCATCCGCTGCGACCGGTTGGCAGGAGATCAACGGAAAACGCTATTATTTTGATCCGACCGGCATTATGGCAGTCGGAGACAGGATCATTGACGGAAAGCGGTATCACTTCCGTGCAGACGGCACATACAGCAATATCCGGATCTGTCTGGATGCCGGACATTACGGCAAATATAATCACAGTCCGGTCAACAGTGCATACTGGGAATCTGATTTCACATGGAAAATGCATCTCTATCTGAAAGAAGAACTGGAACGATATGACATCGAAGTCATTACAACCAGACCGAATCAGGAAACCGATCTTGCATTGGAAGACCGCGGCAAAACATCCGAAGGCTGCGATCTGTTTCTAAGCATTCACAGCAATGCCGGGCCTGCTTCTGCTGACGGGCCGCTTGCCTGCTGTGCGATCAACGGTTCCGCCGATGAACTCGGTCTGATGCTTGCTAACAAGGTCGCTGATGTGATGCAGACACGCGAGCGCGGCAGCATCTGGAAGCGGGAAGGTCTGCGCGGAGACTGGTACGGTGTTTTGCGCGGTGCAACGTCTGTCGGGACACCCGCAATCCTGTTGGAACACAGCTATCACACAAATCTGCGTTCCACAAACTGGCTGCTCGTAGATGCAAATGTCCGCCGGATGGCAGCAGCAGAAGCGCAGTTGCTTGCTGAATACTTCGGTGCGATCTAAAAAACAACATAAAACGCGAGGGGAGAAAACCAACCGGCTTTCTCCCCTCTTGCTCTCTTTTCCAATGCAATTCGCACTCGTTTTGTCTCTCCGCAGCCGTTATTCCTCTTTGTCGGCTACTTCCCGGATGTTCCGCACGATAATATCGTGCAGCAGTTCTACCTCATACGAACCGATGATCGGTTCCAAATGAGAATCGCCAACACCGGAATCATCTGTCAGGAAAATATAATTGCTGTTTGTCATTATGGCTGCTGCTCTGCCAAACAATTCTGTCTCTCTTGACGCATTTGATGCGACAACCGGAACCAGATGAATTCCGCGTGTAGCTGCTGTTGATACCGCATTCCGGATCTTTTCAATATCCTGCGTTCCTGCATGCGGCGGCGCATCAAAGATCAGAAAAGCGATTTTATTGGTATTCTCACCCCACTGCGCCTCGACCAAAGTTTCAGAAAGGATCTCTGCAACGGCTTCCGGCTCATCATCGCCGCCGTCGGCATATTCCTGATTCAGCATATGCTGGATCTCTGTCAGGTCATCCGAAAAATCATTGCACTTTGTTACATAGATATCGCCCTGATCCTTATAGAAGTTCACTGAAAATGTTGTGTGACCGTCTGCAACTTCACCGGCGATCGATGCAAAATCACGCTGCAAATATGTGATCTCATCACCCATTGATCCGGTGGTATCCAGAATAAACATGACCTCTGTCTGATCGAACTGCTGCGAGCTCTGATCCGTTTCCATGGTATATTCCAGCAGCGGCACACTGTTATTCCCCTGCCCCGCGTCATTTTGCTGCGGCACGGATACGGTCACATCTTCTGCACCTTCCGACTGCAAATGCAGTTCTGTGCCCGGTGCAGTTGTCTCCGGATAAAACAGATACGCAGTGCCGAAACGATCGGTTCTTGCGATCCAAAGCGGCGCTGCCTCACCTTCCTGCACCAGTTTCACGACCTGTCCTTTTACGGGTGCATCATGATTGGTAACATGTACGGCGATGCGGCAGCAGGGCTGCAAACCAAAAGACGGAAACGAGATCAAACCGGTATGCACCAGATTGGTAAAGAATCCCCAGTTTTCATTATCATTCCACTCACCTGCCGTGAGCACAAACGGCTGTGCCGGATCTTCATCCGGCGGCAGTGACGAATCTGCATTTGAATCATCTATTACAGCACTTTCATCCGGATCTGCGGGCAGATCTTCCGCCGAAAATGCTTCCGGTTCTTCCGCCGAAACCGCATCATCTTCATACCCCCCGTCTTCATCCGCACCGGATTTCGCCATGGTCGGTTCCGCTTCTTCCGCGTACATATCTTCCGCTGAATCTTCCGCATCTCCTGCATCATCTGCGACTTCGCCGAAACTTTCTGTTTCTGCCAGAGAGTCACTTTGTCCGCAGCCCGAAAGCAATGCAGCGGGAAGCAGGAAAGCAGCGAGGATTGCGATCATTCGATGTTTCATAGAAACACCCCCTTTATTTGTTCTGCCATGCCTATTATAGCATAAATTCCCTGCCTAACGCAACAACATTCAGATGACTATTTCATTACAAACCAGTTACTGCACATCTGATCTATAAAAAGATACTGCGTTAATTGACAAAGGATTTGATTTATGGTATACTAGAATAGTATTGCAGAATCTGCAAACATACGGTTTAAGGAGGAATTATTATGCTCACAGACATCGAAATCGCGCAATCCGTCCCGATGCGCCCGATCACAGAGATCGCAAAAACTGCCGGTATTCCGGATGAGGCTCTGGAACAGTACGGAAAGTATAAGGCAAAGATCGACCTTTCCAAGCTCCCCGCAGAGCAGAAAAACGGGAAACTGATCCTGGTTACGGCAATCAATCCGACCGCTGCCGGTGAAGGCAAGACCACGACCACGATCGGCCTTGCGGACGGTCTGCGCCGGATCGGCAAGAATGTCACCGCAGCCCTGCGGGAGCCGTCCCTCGGACCGGTCTTCGGCATCAAGGGCG
>DMBA01000041.1:0-9402 GCA_003446315.1 Ruminococcus sp.
ATTAAAGATGTCATGGTTCAGAATCAGGTGGGTCTGCACGCACGTCCTGCAACCTTCTTCATTCAGAAGGCAAACGAGTTCCGTTCTGCAATCTGGATCGAAAAGGAAGAGCGCAGAGTGAATGCAAAGTCCCTGTTGGGTATTCTTTCGCTCGGCATTGTCGGCGGCACTGCAATTCGCATCATTGCTGACGGCACAGATGAAGAACAGGCTGTTGCTTCTCTGGTTGAGCTGGTTGACAGTGGTTTCAGTGACGAGAGCCGCTGAGTCCACATCAGATGAAGGGAGCGATCCCGAAACGTGTCCGCATCCGCGGCACAAATCTATGGCAGCGCGCCTGACATGCTGCTTGGAATGAGATGACAGAAGGGGCGTTTCAGTACCGAAACGCCCCGTTTTTTATACTTCCGATCCTGCGGTGATCCAAAAGGAAGGATCTGCGCAGGTTTAAGCTGCGGTGTCCGCATAGGCTGCGGTCTGCGCATACATATTCTCGGCAAAAATGCCGTAGCCGCGTGTCGGATCTTTGACAAACACATGCGTGACAGCGCCGATGAGTCTCCCGTTCTGGATGATCGGACTGCCGCTCATGCCCTGCACGATCCCGCCGGTCGATTCCAGCAGCGCCGGATCTGTGACATGGATCACCAGATTCCGCATCGCTGCATCATCGCCGCGGATCTCCTCGATCTCAGCGGTAAAAGCACGCGGTGTGCTGCCTTCCGTCGTGGTGTAGATCAAAGCATCACCGCGCCTGATATCCTGCCGGAAGCCCAGCGGCAAAAGCTGCAGCTGATCCGGCAGCGCATGCATGGTGCCGAACACCCCGCATGCCGTATTTGCACAGAGTGTCCCGATCCCGGAACCGGTATCAAATCTGCCGCGCAGTTCTCCGGGTTTGCCGGCGCTACCCGTCACAATGTCATTGACGGAAACTGCCAGCACATCACCGGAAGCCAGCGGAATCTGTTCTCCGGTATCGGCATCACAAACAGCATGTCCCAGCCCTGCAAACCGGATCTCTCCGTTTGCATCCGAAAGATAATAAGTGACTGTCCCGATTCCGGCAGTGCTGTCGCGCACCCACATGCCGGTCTGCCAGCGCTGTGTCAGCGGTGAATAAACCGGCTGAACTGCCACTTGCAGCACCGCATCGCCGCGCCGGATCTCCACATTGACCGGATCGCCGCGGGATGCAGCAACCGCTTCCTGCAAATCGGCATTGCAGCCGATCGGTTCCCCGTTGACAGCACAGATCAGATCACCGATCTCAATACCGGCATCTGCGGCAGGACATCTGCTTCCGGTCGGCAGCGAAACATCACTCATGGAAACGACCATCACGCCTGCCATCAGCATGCGAATGCCGAATGGCTGTCCGCCGACATAAACGGCAGTCGGAGAAACTGTTGTCAGGGAGACTGTTTTGACAGGGATCATCCCGAAAAGCCGCACTTCCGCCTCATGCACCTGCGGTACAGAGGGCGGTTTGCTGCGGATTGTGACCGGCAAAACCGTTTCCACGGAAAGCGGACGGTTCACTTCTGCATAAAAATGATCGGGCAGATGCTGCGCATAATAGTGCACCGCGCCGGTCAGATACATCAGCAAAGCCGCCGCGCAGACCGCAAAACGCTCAAGCCGGTTTCTTTTTGCTTGCTTATTCATTTTTCTGCTTCCTCTCTGCGGTATTCCGAATGCATCGCGGCATCGTGATGTCCGCGCAAAATTATTATAAACCAAAAGGATCGTTTCAAACTGCAAATGTTTTTCCAGCTTCGCCAATGCATGCGCCGCAGAAACCGACAAAACCGTTCCGCAATCGACAATTCATCATTTATTCCGACTTCATACGCATTTTGAAACAAATTATTTTTACAGCAGATACGTCATTTTACGTTATAATTTTCCGCATTTGTCATCTTCCGACATGAATGGGCCTTCTTCGCTGTTCTTCGCTCTTGCATTTTGTTTTCCTGCGTGATAAAATGGAAACATAACGCAAAAGGAGGTAGAACCATGCAAAAGCAAGTCAAGGTTCTGATTGGTGATGACACGGCAGAATACGGCGTATCCTGTGCCAGTGTCCTGCGTGCACAGGGGATGTACGCATATACAAGACCGAAAAACGGAAACACCGTTCTGGAGTCGATCCGGAACGATACACCGGATGTTGTTGTCGTAGATGCCATTCTGCCGCATATGGATGCGATTGAACTGATGAAAAAAGCAGGCGCAGGAAACGGCAAACGACCGGCTTTTATCGTGACATCCTCATATGACAACAGTTTCGTCGAGCAGCAGGTGATGCAAAACGGTGCTGCCTATTTCATGCTCAAGCCGTTTGATCTGAACGTGCTGGGCGAGCGCATCTCGCTGCTGACCAATAAGCAGCCGCTTGGTGCATTTACGAACCGCGCCGGACAGGATCTCGCCATCACCATCACAGATATCATTCATCAGCTCGGTGTGCCGGCACATATCAAAGGCTATCATTATCTGCGCTGTGCAATTGTGAGCGCATATCATGAGCCGGAGCTGCTGGACAGCGTGACAAAGCAGCTTTATCCGCGTGTTGCGGCACAATTCACCACAACGCCGTCCCGTGTGGAACGCGCCATCCGGCACGCAATTGAGATCGCATGGGATCGCGGCAATCTGGATACCTTAAACGCATTTTTCGGCTATACCGTCAATACATGCAAAGGGAAGCCGACAAACTCGGAGTTTATTGCGCTGATTACAGACAAGCTCCGCTTACAGAACCAGCAGCAATAATCTCCCAAAACATCAAAAAAACGGAGGAAAAAACAATGGCTCTCAAAAAAATCAATCCCGAAGAATGGACTGCAAACCCGTTTGAAGCGATCGGCAAACAGTGGCTGCTGCTGACCGCCGGCAATGAAGCAGACGGCTGGAACACCATGACCTGTTCATGGGGCGCTGTCGGCGTGATGTGGAACAAGCCCGCACTCACCTGCTATGTCCGGCATTCCCGCCACACATTCGGATTCATGGAGCAGCAGGATACATTCACCGTGACATTTTTCGGAGAAGAACAGCGCAAAGCCCTTGCATTCTGCGGCGCACACTCCGGCAGAGACTGCGACAAAGCAGCAGAGACCGGTCTGCATCCGGTCACGATCGACGGCGGCGTGACATTCAGCGAAGCCAAAGCCGTGCTGGTCTGCAAGAAGAAATTCGCATCGGATATAGATCCGAATGCATTGCCGGCAGATATCCGGAACAGCTTCTATGCAGACGGTGATGCCCACAAAATGTATATCGGCGAGATCACAGCCTGCTATATTGCAGAATGAACAAGGAGCATATCATGAAAAACGAATTTCTGCATTTCCTGCACACCATTGAGGGAAGCACATTCCGAAAGCCAACGGAAAGCGAGCTGCAAACGCTGCAAACCCTCTCCGGCGGCAGACTGCCCGCCATGTTTTGGGAAGCATATTCCGAGGAGATCCCGGCAGAGGAAACGGAATGTGATGCCATCATATTTTACGGCATTGACAGAATCGCAGATGAAAACACCGAATATATCCCCGGTGCCAATCTGCTTCCGCTGGGATTCTTCACATTTGCATCCGCCTTTGAGGGTGACAGCGTTTGCTTTGATATGAACGATCCGGATTTTCCGGTTTATCTTGTCTCGCACGAATCCATGAACGGCGAAGATGACATCTGGTATTATGAGAATGATACGGTGCATTATGTGCCGTTCAATTATGAAAATGTGGTGCGTTATGCCAATAAACTGGCAGACAGCTTTGCGGAATTCACAGCCAATATGCAGGAAGCCGCCGACAACGCAGACGAGTGATCCGTCATCTGACCGCAATCAGCCTGGACAAACACGTTCAGGCTGATTTCTTATGTTTTTATTAAGATTCCGGATACGTCTTGCGGTTCAGCACACTGTGTGCTATAATACAATTATAATAATTAGCAATAGCAAACACGCTCTGATCCATTTGCAGGAGGTGCTGAATATGCCGTCGGCAATACATATATTATGGGATCTTTCCCCGTTTATCCTTGGATTTTTACTGCTGCGCAACACAAAGCAATGCAAAAAGCAGGAAATGCTGATTATGCATTTGTTTCAGCAAAAGCGGATCGACAACATTGAACTGCATGCTGCCGGACTGAAAACGCCGCCGCAGATCGCACCGCCGCAATATGTTACTGCGAGCCAACCGGCAGAACCGGAAGCAGCATCTGCACAGCCTGCCCTGACGGTATCCGAATCCCCGCAGGATGCACAAGCCGTATCTTCTGCGGTTGCAGAAACGATACAGCCTGCATTGCAGCGTCCGCAGGAAATGCCGGTTCCGCAGGCACCGCAGCCGGTCTATCCGCAGCCTGTCTATTCGCCGCCGAAGCAATCGCAGCCGTTCTCTCCGATCTCTGCGCTGCTTGGTGTGGGCGTATTCCTGATTATTGCAGCCGCCCTGATCTTTGTGCGCTCTGCATGGGGCGTAATGCGTGATCCCGGCAAGCTGCTGATCCTGATGGGCGGCAGTGCATTGTTCTTCGGCACATCCGCACTCGCACGGAAAGTATGGTCACTGGAACGCACCGGAACGGCATTTTTCACACTGGGTGCCGTCTTCCTGCCGATCTCTGTCTGGGCAGCAGGATTCTTTCATTTGCTCGGCAACGGGTTATCTATGGAGAATCCGTTTGCACTGGCATCGCTGTCATTTGCCGCATTTACGGTGATCGCATGCATTGCATTGAAGATGTTCCGGGAAAAGGGCTGGCTGATCGCAGGGCTCAGCGGTTTATCGCTCAGTGTCTGGTCATTTGCGATCGCTATGGGGAAAGCCGCAAGCGATGACTGCGGCAAAGACACGCGCTGGAGCACCGGCCTGACCTGTTTTTTATGCATCATCGGATTATTTGCCGTTCTGCTGACATTCGGATGCTGGCTGCTGCGTGAAAAGCTCTCCGAAAGCTATGCTAAGATCGCTTTCCGCTATTCGTTCATTATGGCATCTCTGACGGCAGGCTGCATGCTGTTATCCCAGACCGCGCAGGGTTCTGTCATTCTTGCAGTTGCCGTATTTCTTTCCATGGCAGCCTTCTGTGCACCGCCGGTCACGGAATGGCTCCGGGATTGGAGTGCACTCCCGATCTCCGTGCTTGGCGCGATCGGTTTTTCCAAGCTGTTGTCTCCGCTGTGCGAGATCAGCACACTCCCCTATCATCACATCGTCCCGTATGCATACCGCGCCCTGATCTGCATTATATGTGCACTGATCTGGTATGCGATGCTTGCATGCAAGTGCATTCCGGATCATATGAAAAAGGGCAGCTTCTTCGCCGCATATGGATTCACGGGGCTCAATGCTGCATTTCAGTTCATGGCAGCCGGAATGTCGGACTTGCATGTGTATCATCTGATCGCAGCCGCAGTGCTTCTGGCAGTCACGGTGATGTTCTCCGGCAAAACACCGCCTATTACGATCAAATGGCTGGTGACGGCACAAGCGCTTGCGCTCTGTATATCGGTCGGCACACTGTGTCATCCGGCATCATACGCAATGCTGCTGACAGGAATTCTGGCGCTGATCTGTCTTGGGGTTCTGTATTTCACCAAGCGGTATCGCACCGGCGCGGGCGATATTGCCTGCGTGACGCTCAGCGCGATCTGTGCCGTATGGGATTCGATCGACGCGCTTGAGCCGGTAGTATGGGTCGGCCGCGCAGGCACTGTATTGCTCTTGGTCTGCGCAGTTCTGTTCTGGCTGCTGACGATGGAGCACGGCACATCCAAAGCATCGCAATATTTCACAGCCGTCCTGACGGCTGTCACACTCGGCACAGCCTTTGTTTTCTGGGACGATGTGGAAACGATCACACGTCTGCACACAAACATGCCGCTTTTCTGGAGTTACAGCGCACTTGCAGCGGGCACAGCGGTCTTCCTGCTTTCGAAGCAGCAATTTGGTCATGCACGCAAACTGCTTGCCGGATGCCTGCTCATTCCGTCCTGTATCTATGCAATGGTCATGCCGCTTCAGTCCGTTACAGACAGCCGTCTGACGCTCCTGCTGACCGGCAGTATCATCACAGCGATCCTGTGGCTGCTTTCTGCCAAACGCGGTCAAAATGTATTATCCGGCATTGCCTGCACATTTTTCACACTGATTACGAGTGCAGCAGCCTTTTTTGCCGCACATTCCGCATTTCATGATCCGGCGGAACGCATCATGAACGAAAACACATCCAGTCTGATCGCACTGATCGGATCTCTGCCGCTGCTGGTGTGCATGCTTGCCGTCCTGCTGATCTCAAAGGAGATGATCTCTTTCTGCGGCAAGACGCAGCTCTGCGGTGTCACGCGCGTACTTGCTCCGCTTTCTGCATTTGCGCTCGGCAGCATCCTGCATGCAAACGAGTGTGCAGAGCTGCATACGTTCTTTTTCCTGTTCACATTCGGATATGTTGTGATCTCATGGCTCATCAGCAAGCCGCGCGCCCTGATCCTGCCGTTTGTCAGCATATTGGCGCTGTTTCAGGTACTGGAAAGCGTGCGGCAGCATCTGGGTCTGTTCAGGAGCACGAGCGCGATCCCGGTCATTATATTCATGTGTCTGCTGGAAGCACTGCTTCCGTATCTGGGCAAAGTCCTGCGGGAAACAGAGCCGCTTCATGAAGGAAACCGCCGTTCCATCTCCCTTTCGCTCAGCGGTGCGATCATTCCGGTGTGGCTGGCAATGATCGGCTTGCATCTTACGACCCCGTATTATCCCATCCACAATGCGGAATGGATCGGCTTCTTTATCCCGATCCTGACGGCAGGATTCATCGTGCACTTCATACCGGAAGTCCGGGATACCACAAAACAAAAGCACCTGATGACCGTAGTTTCCGCCCTGTTGCTGATTGCATGCTGGATCCAGCCGCTGTTTGATGTATCGAACACTTATCTGGAAGGCAAGCTGCATCTGCTGCCGCTGATCGGTTTCGGCATCGTCATCCGGCAGTTATACGGTGCAGAAGCCGGCGGCAAATTCCTGTTCGGCATCGGCATTTACATGATGCTGCGGCTAACATCGGAAGCGATCGCCACAGAGGATCCGGCGGACTTGCTGACCCTGCTCGGCACAGCACTTGCCATTTTCATCGGTTCGTTTTATGTCAAGCAGAAAAAATGGTTCCTGCTGGGCGGCATCTCGCTGCTGCTCACCGCAATTTATCTCCATCTCCGCATCACACACGGTGCAGTCTGGTGGGTTTATCTGCTGCTTGCCGGTCTGCTTCTGATCGTGATTGCAGCGGTCAATGAAACGCTGAAACAGCGCGGCGATTCGCTCAAAAACAAAGCCGGAAGGCTCTGGGATGAATGGACATGGTAATCTGACACAGGCACCGGCAGACGGTTTTCCGCTTCTGCCGGTGCCGTTGTTTACAGCGTATAAACAGCAAAAAATGTATAAGAATGCTGTGTTTTTTGCCGGATTCTGCATGATATCGGAAAAAACTTTGAAAATTTCAAAAAAGGTATTCCATTTTTGCAGATTATCTGGTATAATAAAAATAATCGCGTCTATTGTGCCGAAAAATACAAAAACGAAACAAAACAGGAGATGAAAGAACATGCACAAACGCTTGCTTCCCACGGTCTTTGCCGTTGTCATAACGGCTGTGACAATGATCGGGCAGATGCCTGTCAAAAAGGCAAAGGCAATGCTGTTCACCCCGAACAATACCGTTCAGAGTGATGCGGCGATCCTGATGAATCTCGATATCGGCGAGATCGTCTACGAAAAAAACGCAGACATGAAGGAAATGCCCGGCTCGCTCGCCCAGATCATGACGGCGGTCATCGTGCTTGAAAACTGCGATGATATCGCCAAAGAAAAGATCACCGCAAAGGAAGAAATGTACGACATCTTCACAGAAGACGAGTATCCGGAAGACCTGCGGTATGCAGGCATTGAGGAAGGCGATACGCTGACAGTAGAAGATCTGCTGTATGCCATGATGCTGACATCATCCTGTGAAGCTGCATATATGCTTGCAGACCACTTCGGCAAGGGCAATCAGGACACCTTCGCCGAGATGATGAATGAAAAAGCGGAAGCACTCGGCATGAGCAACACCCGCTTCACAAACGGTTCTGCGCTTTACAGTGCCCGTCAGCTAACCACCGCCCGTGATATGATGACGCTGCTTTATTACGCCATGTCCGTGCCGCATTTTGAAACGATCGCATGCACGAATGTCTATACACCGCCTTCTGCGGCAGAAGCCGAAAAAACCGACGAATGGACATGGACACATTCCAATCTGATGGTCGATGAATCCAGCGAATTCTATTTCAACGGTGTCCGCGGCATCAAAACCGGAAACTCACAGGAAGGCGGCAGAAGCATCGCCTGCAAGAGCTCCCGCGACGGCAACAATTATCTGCTTGTCTGCCTGGGCGCACCGCTTCAGGATATGGAAGGCAACAACCGCTTCTATCATCTGGAAGATGCACAGAATATTCTGGACTGGGCATTCAAACACCTGACCTTCCAGGAGATCCTCTCTGAGAATACACAGCTTGGTGAGATCAAAGTCAACAATGCAGACGGCGAGAATTTCGTGCTGCTCAAGCCGACAGAAGGCTTCTCCTGCATCTGGTGTGACACCACCAACCTGACGAGCATCCAGCAGCTCTGCGAATGGCCGGAAGAAGTGGATGCACCGGTCATGGCAGGCGATAAGCTGGGCAAGGTGACCTTGAAGCTCTCCGGTGAAACGCTTGCTGAAATCGACGTTGTTGCGGCATCTTCCGTGCAGCGTTCGTTCTGGAAGTACAATCTGAGCGAGATCCCCGGATTCTTCAAATCCAAATATCTGCGCTCCACATGGGTCGTCGCGCTTCTGCTTTCTCTTGCATATATCGGCGCATGCGTCTTCTTCGCATTCCGCTATCATGAAGACCGCAAGAAGCGAGCAGCCGCCCGCGCAGGTCATCTTCAGAAGAAGAACCGATAATACAATGAGCCGGTGAATATTGCGTTCACCGGCTTTTGTGTCAATTATGATGTATTGGCAAATCACCGGCATGAAGAAAGGAGCATTTCAAATGACCGTTGAAGAATTCAAAGAAAAGGCAAAGGATTCGGAATGGGCACCCGGCTGGGATGAGATCGAGCAGGCGTTTCAGGCAGTTTACGGCGATCAGGAGCCATCCCATTTCGGCACTGTCATCACCAGCCGTGCGATATTCGGCGGGCAGGAGTTTCTGGATGGTTACAGCGCCTATCGTTCCGAAAACGGCTACAGCCACATTGTCACCTTCGGCATGAGTGAGCTTTATGCCGAAGAAGACCGGCTTGGCAAGCAATACAGCAAATGGGGCTATGAAATGACCGTCAAGCTGAAAAA
>DMBA01000041.1:9524-11803 GCA_003446315.1 Ruminococcus sp.
TTCCGGAGCGAGCGCTGGTTTGAGCCGGGGCAATATGTCGGATCGGCACAGTCGCCGCAATCGCTGAATCTCGGAAAGCCGGAAAGTCTCATCACAGCCCTGCTTGTGACGAATGACACCGAAATCCCGACCAGACAAACCATATACGGCGAGCTTGCATTTTTGCAGCTTGTCGGCATCACAAACAATGAATTGCAGGCAGTCATGACAGATCGTTCGCTGATTCCGGTCTTGCTGGATCGTCTGAAAGCAGATTATCCGCATCTGGAAACAGACATGGCGCGCACAAAGCAATATCTGTAAAAAACAAAGCACCGATGGATCCCATAAAAATCCATCGGTGCTTCGATTTTACCCCTAAGCGGCAGCATCCGGAAGGGATGTCTGCAAATCTGTTTCCAGTGATTCCGGAAGATCAGACGGGTGATCCGCAGTACAGCGCACAGTCAGACGGCGCGTGCCGTTATAAGTGCATGTATAGAGGGAAAGCGGATAATTCCCCGCCGTCATACCGGAAATATCATTCGGCATCAGCACTTCACATTCCGCAACATGAAATGCATATTCTTTGCCGTCCATCGCGGTAAAATAGACCGCATCGCCAACGGCAGCATGATGCAGCTTGCCGAAACTGCTCTGATAATTATGTCCGCAGATCACGAGATCTTTTGTTTGCAGCGCACCGGAATAATAACACGGCGCACTTTTCAGATTCTGCATGGTCACTTCCTGCATCACGGGCAGTTCCATATTCACAGCGGGAATGCGGATGATCCCGATGTACGCATTGCCGTCCAGCACGGCTTCCGGCATCACAGGCTGTTCCGGCGGGACATAAGCGCCGTCCTGCTGAACCTGCTGCACCACCGGAATATCGGCATATGACTGCTCCGGCAGCGCATCCAGATATGCCTTTGCCGCAGCGAGATGCCGTTCTGCATCCTTTTGCGCCAATGTGCTTTCGCGGCTGTTCCGATAGACCAGAACCGCACTTGCCGTCAGCATGAGCATGCCGAGTGCGATCAGGCAAGAGCCGGCTCGTTCAGCACTTTTCTTCATCATTCTGTTTCCTTCCGCGGCTGCGCACAGCAGCACCGCAAGCGATCATCAGCAAACCGCCTGCCGCAAGCATCGGAACAGGCCATTTGAGCTGACCGGTCTGCACGAGTTTTTCGCCGGAACCGTTATTCGCAGGCGTTGTGGGCGCAGGAGTCGTCTGACCGGATTGTGTCGCGGTTGTCTGACCGGTCGTCTGTGTCGCAGATGTCACGGTGGTTTCCGCAGGCGGCGGATCGGGATTTCTGGTATTTTTGACGGTAAAGATCAGACCGTCATGCGTATAGGAAACGGTATAATGCGCAGGCACGTTGATTTCCTGCACATACCAATCCGCACGATCCGGCAGCGCATCCCATGTATACTGCCAATTGATATCGGCATTCAGCGTCACGGTATCATAAACGCCGTCTGCATTCATCAGCCGCACGGTCACTTCCTGCGGCCGGTCTTCGCCCTCATCATTCTCCCAGACTTTTTGCACACGCAGGCGGGTATCCTCGCTGCTGACAAAGAGCAATTTCGGCACGGCTGTCACATCATAAGCCCAATGATCCTCAGCGGTTTGCGGGAGACAGACCAGAAACGGTTCAAACGCCATATATCCTTCCGGCACTTCCAAAGCCGCAAGCAGATAAAGACCCTGCTGCAAATCGGTATAAGAAAGCGAACCCCGGTCATCCGCCGTTTTCACATCGCACTGCACCGCAGCATTTCCCGCATAAACAGAAAGCTGTTCAGCCAGTGCCGTATCGGTAATATCATCCAGAACCAAGCCGCAGTCTGCAAAATCATCACAAAAAGTGAACTGCACATCATTGCCGGAAAAATCCGCATCCGCAACATAATACAAAGCGGTTCTTGTGCCGGCAGCAGGCGGTGCATCCAGATTTTCCGGCTGCAGATTGATGGAAAGACTGCAATTCCGATTCGGATCCGGCTGTGAAGACACCGCAGCGAATGCAGGTCTGCCAAGCACCGCAGCGCCGAGCATCAGCACGGAAATCTGGATAAAACGTTTCATTTTATTCATTTGTATCCGGTTTCTCCTTTCCGTCAGACGGCGGATCCACATGACGCTTTTTCCGTCCGCCTGCAAAAGTCAGAATCAGAAGAACCAGCAGCATCGGCATCGCCGCGATCGGTGTGACGATGAGCGGATCAATCTGAAACGCTTCATTTGCGACATAGATCCCCGGCTTTTCATCCGCAGATGCAATACG
>DMBA01000041.1:11917-21149 GCA_003446315.1 Ruminococcus sp.
CAGTAATCTTTTCCGCTGACGATTTGCAGATCATCCGTTTCAGTCGGCAGAACCGTTTTGATCTGATCTATGCAGTAGGTCAATTTCTGATTGAGAACAGAAATCGTAAACACATCTCCGAGTTCCAGTTCATCGAGATCGGTAAAGAGTTTCGCGCTTGGCAGACCGCGGTGACCGGAAATGACACAATGGCTGCCTCTGCCGCCGATCGGGAGCGACGTGCCTTCCAGATGTCCCGCGCCGATTTGAAGCACGTTCTTATCCACGCCGTGATAGATTGGCAATTCCACCTTGATCTTCTCGATGGAAATGCTGCCCATAACGCCGTTTCCGATCAGATTGAGCTGCTCCTGATAATCCGGAACCAATTCCGGCATATAAAAAGCGTTGGTTGTCTTTGCAAGCTGCTGATTATAAGCATTTGCAGCATCAAAGATCTCTTTGAGCCGTTCCGCATTGGCATTGCTGACAGCATCGTTATATTCCGCAGTCACGCGGGAAGCATGCTTTGCGTTGATATATTCACTGACAGCGGGATACAGCAGCACGGAGAGTCCAACAAGAAACAAGACGATAATGATAATATTCAGTGTTTTATTTTTCATTGGATTCTCCCTGCCGGCAGAATCCGGATGCAGGGGCGGAGAGAGAGTCCCCGCCCCGTTTCCGGAAATCTGCAAAAAGCAAATTTCAGTTCGCCATGCAAATTATTTTTCGTTTTCGTCCTTCATTCTCTTCTTTGTCACGAACAGAACAGCAGCAGCCGAAAGGAGCACACCGCCCGTGGTATAGAAGATTGCCGTACCGGTACCGCCGGTGCCGGGGAGTGTGATGCCGTGATTGTTCACAACGTCGAAGGTATAGAGATGATCGGTGTCAGCGGAAAGGGTATCCTCGCCCTTTGTCACCGTCCATGCGCAGGTCTGCGCTGCCGAATCAACATCCGCTTCAATCTCCACAGTAAAGGAAGCAGGGCTGAGCATATTGTAGCCTTCCGGTGCTTTCAGCTCCGTGATGGTATATGTACCTGCACCCAGACCGACAAATTTGATGAAACCGTTCTCATCGGAAACACCTGTTGTATTGATGCTGTCGGCAGGAACTGCTGTCTCCTGTGTCACAACATTCACCAGTTCATATGCATCTGCACTGTCATACAGTTCCTCATTGCCATTAGGCTCAGTGTCAGTAAACGTGCCGTCCTTGAGCAGATAATACTTCGTTTCAGCATTCAGATTCTTCTTATAGATCTTATCGTTCACGATGACTGCCTTAACGCCTTCACCGGTGATCTTGAACACTGCACCATCGAGTGTTTCTTCATCTTCATTGACTTTCTTGAGCTTCAAACCGGTTGTAAAGGTTTTGGTTGTGCTTGGGGGTGTTTTTCCCATAACATCCTTATCATCCGGAGTCGGCTCATCTTCGCCCTGATACTCATAATTCGGGTTATTGGAGAATGTCAGATCGGCAGTATTCAAATTACCCTCTTCCGTAAGTTTTGCATCCTCATCCAGTGTTGCAGTATAGGTTACAACAATATCCGCACCCTTTTTCGATTTATACTGAATAAAGTCGTTCAAAACGAGCTTGAAGCCGTTTTCCTCCGCCACAACCGTAAAATCTTCAGCAGAATTCAGACGAGTACCGCCGATTGTCACTTCGATATCATCATTGAAGGTCAAACCTTCGCACATGGTATCATTGAAGATGAAGAAATACTTGTCATAACCGGTCATATCCGGAACATTCGAGGTCAGAACATACGGAACAACATCGCCGATGCTGACCTGATTTGCCTTCACACCGGGTTTCTCCTCAGATACAGCTACATCATCATCCGGATCTTCGTCGATCACCTTGTCCAGATGCGGAATATCCTTCTTCACATTGATCTCCACATCGTCCACAACGCGGAGCAGATGACGAGTATAAGCAGCATCCAGATCCTTCAGCGGATTTTCATCATCCGGCTCTGTGATCAGATAATATCCGCCGTCATCCAGTGTAAATTCGCCGTTGCTGCTTGTGCCAACTGCACTGCCCACATGCTCAGCAGCATAATCTGCAAAGCGCTGCATCAAATCGTTATCATTTGTTTGTTCGTCCAGAATTTTCAGCAGCGAATTCAAATCTGTAATCGCAGTGAACCCCTCAATCTCTTTCAGCCCGGTCAGGAATGCATCACCATCTGCGATGCTGTCGCCCCAGGTCACTTCTGTCAGAATCGCCTCCTGACCGGTTCCGGGCACAGTCACAGTGCCCTTGAAGATCTGATAAGCACTATATGTGTGTGCTGCCGAATCAACATGCTCGGTATCGGTAATCGTTACATCGTAAGCATAAGCAGGAACAGAAGCAGCAGCAAGGCTGAGTGTCATAGCTGCGGTCATGATGCCGGCAGCGATTCTTTGAAACTTTTTCATAATCAAATTTCCTTTCGTTATTTATTCGGGTGCTGCAAGCAAATCCGTCTGCGGGAGATGCAAAGCAGCATAATAGCTGATAACATCAGTGCGATACCGGCAAAGAGATAAATCCAAATGCCGCCACCGCCGGTTGCGGGGAGTGTATATTGAATATGGTTGATGAATTCCGGCTGATCCGAATCAATTTCGGCATACAGAATCTCCATATTCTTCCCGTCAATATTGATCATGCTTCTTTTCACCGTAACAGTGACATCGAAGACCTGATCGGTATACTGAATGTGCGGATCCGGTTCAGCCGGCTTGACCTCACGCATTTGATAGTGATAGGTTTTGCTGCCGGAATCGCCGGCATCATCAAAGCGGAGATTTTCGAACACGACATGCCCTTCGCCGTCATTCTTCGCAGTTGCGATCACTTCACCGGACTCCGGATCAAAGATCTCGAACGTAAATTCCTGATCTTCTGCCGGTCTGCCGGTCAGTGTTTTATCTGCATTCACTTCCAGCAAAGCAGATTGTGCACGAACAGTAAAGTCAAGACCGTTACCCAGCGGGCACTTGTTTTTCGCATCCTGCACCGCCGCATGGCCAAGATCAAATATTGCGCTGTCCACGATCTTCGTATCGCCTGTCAAATCACTGATGCTTCCGGGCACGAGCTGACCGTTTTCATCCAGCGAATACTTTTTATTCGGCGTTAATGTAAGCTGCACATCAAAAGTTGCATGGTCTGCTTTATCACTGTCAAAATGTTTGTGTGTTTTCAGACCGTCTTCATTGATCGTACAGATATAAGCCGAAGAAAGCTCATACTGCGTGCTGCCGTCCTGACCGATCATCTCATAGTCGCCGTCTTCCGAAGAAAATCTGGACAACTGTTCACCGTCCGCCGCATAGATCAGCGCACTGTTCACGGCACTGACATAGGCATTATAGATCTCCACATCCGTGAATTTCTGTCCGTTCTCATAGCGGGTAGAGGTCTTGGAATAAGTACCGCCGTCCGCAATTTCCATATCAGCGTGCGTAAACTTCGGATTATCCAGAACATGCACCCAGATCGTGATATCATGACCATAGTCCACATTCTGCCCGGAAGGCTCGTTTTCCCAGCGCGCCTCATGGAAATGGATACAGCTCAGTCCGGGCTTAATCGCCTCATACGAAATCGTATGTTTGACTCTGCCTTCTGCATCTGTTTCCAGTGTTTCCGCAGTGCCTGCCGACTGATCGTAACCGACTGCCCTGATCGAACGATAATTCTCAATTTGGGGAGAATCCCACGGAATGAGTTCCGGATAAACATGTTGTCCATTCACCGAATACTCAGCCTGACCGTCCGAATTATAAGTTGCATTATAGCAGGCATCCCAGAATTTCCAGCTTCGGATGGTGTCATTCCGTGTTGTAGGGCCATAGCTGTAGATTTCCATTGTCTCGCCCACATTCAGCAAGTAAGGGTGATTGATATCATTGGGCACATAGCCGTCCTGATTGATCAAGCCAAAATCCTGCGGATACTTTTCGCTCGGGCCAAGATATTCGCGGATCCTGTCTTTTTCCTTATATTCATGTTCCGTTTTCACCATGATCGGCGGTTCAACGACCTGAATATAAATATCCTCATTGCCGCAGTGAATGGAGCAAGTACCGACATTCTGCGCAAAATATTCTGCTTTTCTGCCGGTGCGTCCGTCGGAGAACGTATAATTGGAGTCTGCGCCGGTTGCAGTTCTGGCGAGCTGATTATCATAGTTATTATAGACCTGGAATCCGCTGCCGCTGTCGCTTGCAACTGCAATTTTATCGCCGATGTACATGACATAAGGCGTTGAAGGAGAATTGCTATACGGAAGCTCGATGACTTCCTGTCCGTTTTGACCATTCACCGTTGCCAGCACATACATGGAGAACGATTCTGCGAGGAACGAAACGCCGTCGCTTGTGGGAACCGCATTTTCGATCGTTTCGGGTTCACCGGAATCGGGCACATGCAGCAGGCTGAAATTCAGTCCCGGCACATCTTCTTCCGGCAGCACCAGCCGCACAGAAACTGTTTTCTGATCCGCAGGCTGACACTCGGAGCCATCCGGCGCAAAGAATGAGATATCGACTGCCAGCGCACTCGCCACATTCGCAGCATTGAGCACTTTTGCAGCGGCATCCATCGCCTGTTCTCCGGAAACATCGCTGACCTGCATCACAGTTTGTTCAGGGAAAGCCCCGTCTTCCGCGATTGCATGCACCTGAATGCCGGAATCGGTTTCCGCATCAAATGTCATGACATGGAATTCCGGGAGTTCCTTTTTATCTTCCTGATCTTCCTGAATGATTTCGGATTCTTCCGCTTCCTTTTCTGTATCCTCAGAAGGCGCAGGATCCGTTTCCGCGTTATTTTCCTCTGTTTTTTCTTCGGGTTCTGTCAAAGGTTCTATTTCCGGAACAGTCAGCCAGCCGGAAACATGCAGTTCACTTTGCAGATATTCCTGTTCGGTGACGCATCCGTCTGTATCTCCTTCGATCAATCGGATCAACCGATCGTCCTCTGAAAGTTCCGTTCCCGTGACAACGCCGCAGCGGTCGGCTTCTCCGTCCTCATTGGTATCCAAAAAGAGGATATCGCCGCGCCGGAGTTCGGCATCTCCGTCGGCATCCGTCAGCAGGAGATCATCTTTTTCCAGTGCAGCAGCCCATGCAGGGCACCCTGCGCTGTAAGGAATTTCGTATCCTTCCACGCCTGCATAGTGCAGGCAAAAGCAGGCGAAAGCGGTATTCCAACTTCCATAAGGAATGCCATACCAGTCACCGTACCGTGAATAGCCAAGCTCAGCCTGATAGCCAAGCTGCGATTCAGCGATCGAAGCGATCCGTTCTGCTCTGAGTTCCGGCATCGGATCGGGAAGGGTCGCTTCCCAGATATCCGCGGTTTCCCTCTCGGCATCACCGATCGCGCAGGCTGTTTCGCCGCAAACGAGAACCTGCTGCACGCATGCATCTGTATGTACATGATCGGGCGGTGTCCCGCAGGTATAGACAGATTCATAGCATGCCGGTGAATGGATGTGAATATCGGCGCTGCTTTCCTGCATTGCGGTTCCGATGCTGCGGAGCTGCCAGAAGACCTCTCCGGAGACCAGAACGGACAATGCCGTCAGCACAGAAACAATGCGCCGCCGCTGCGCTCTGCCGGTTTTTAGCAGCTCAATATAGCTGCTGATATTCCGTTTCACGCTTCACTCCCCCGTTTCAGAATTTGAAAATGCAGAAAACTGATCGGCAAAGATCAGTTTTTTGCAGTCCAGATGCGAACAAAAACGCGCCCGACAAGCTGTTCATGCGAAACACAGCCAATTGCCGAGCTGCGGCTGTCAACGGACGTGTCGCGCCGGTCGCCCAGCACAAAGAGTTTTCCGTCCGGAACCGTATACGGAAACGAGATATCGCATTCTCCGAGACATTTATTCTCGGCATACGGTTCATCGAGCAGATCACCGTTGACATAAACATTTCCGTCCGCATCCATATTAACAATATCGCCCTGTTTTGCGATCACGCGCTTGAGCAGTAGTTTATTCTGCCAGGCGAGACAGCAAAGTTCTCCGTAGTCATACTGCGAAGTTTTGAAAAGCAGCAGGATGTCGCCGTTATGAATCGCAGGCTCCATACTGTCTCCGGAGACCTGTATGACGGGCATAATCAAAGTCGAAATCAAAACGGCGACTGCTGCGACAACCAGCAAAATACCGACTGTGCTGCGGAGAAGCTGCCCGAACCGGCGCTGCTCACGCAGACGTTCACGTTCCGCTGCGATCTCCGCAAGCGGCAGGTCTTCCGCAGATGCATTGCCGTCCTGTCCATCCTGTTCCGAGAGTTTATACACAATATCGACCAATTCGGAACGGCTCAGACGGCGAAGATCCTTTTTCTTCATACACATTCCCCACAGGAACTCGTCTTAATAAAAATTTGTTTTTGTTCATTTTCACGAGTCGTGTTATGTTTATATTATAAATGATATTTAATCTATCGTCAATGGACAAAACGCAGATTTACTGGACAATTTGCATATTTGTTTTATATAATCAAATCATTTGCTTATTATGAATACATGAAGGAATAGGATTTGCAGACTATACGGCAAGTAGTATCAGCGGAAAAACCGTAAAAACAGCTCGTTTCTGCGAAAAAACCAATGTATTATTTCTGTATGCTCTGCATAAAGCGGACAATATATAGACAGTATGCACAGAATAAGTTAAAATTGATTTTAGGTGTGCTAATTTTATCAACAAAGTCCTGTTTTCGTCGTTTTCGTTGTAAAAACAAAATTACCATTTGAATTTGTACAATATTGCAAAGATAACCCGTATTTTTTCGTATGCACATACAGCGACATGCACAGCGCCGGTACAGCCGGAATCAAAACAAAACCGAGAGAAAAGCTGTCCCTGACACATTGACATTTCCTCATTCGTATGCTATAATAATAAGGTATGCGTTGATGCAGCCGAATTGCAAGCATCGAAGCAAATCGGAAAAGAATAACAACACATGGAGGTAACCAATGGCGAATCAGAAGAAACAGCCGGATGATCTGCAAGAGAAGCAGCAGCCGGCGGATCCGGAAGCCGGTCTTCCGGAGCAGGATTCTGCCGCAGAAGCGCCGGAAGCGCCGGAAACGCCGGCAGCAGAACCTGCATCAGACGAAGCACCTGCGGAAGCAGCAGATGCACCGGCTGAAACAACAGATGCCGCAGACAGCGAACCGGCAGCCGGGAACGCCGCAGAAACATCCGCACCGGATGCGGCGAAACCGAAAGAAACTGTCACGGAAGAACCGCAATATTCTGTTAAAACGCTTATTTCCGATGTCAAGACTCTGCTCACGCGCTATCAGCTTCCGGACATGCTGATGCCGCGGTGCATTTGCCTGTATTTTCTGCTTTCAGGCTTCTGGGTCATGCATCTGCGAAAAACCGACAATATCTATCCGGTGGATAACTGGCATGAGTTTGTCGGAAAAATCAGTGAAGGCAATGTGCTGGTCGGATCCCTTGTGTTCCTGATCGCCGGATTCTTAGCAATGTCCTCATTCAGCCGTGCGCTGCCGAAAAAGGGAAAGATCTTCGATCAGATGGCAGCGATCGGATCTGTTTTGTTCTTTGATGTCGCCCTGCTGTGGCGAAAAGAGAACTTTTTCCTGTCCGCTGCAATCGCCTTTGTATCGCTCGTATTTATCTATTATGCAATCGGAAAGGTGAAAAACCGGGAGCTTCTGCAAAAGATCCCATGGCAGGTCAGCGGCGGCGTTGTATTGGTCACGGCGGCATGCGTCACGATCTTCGTCGCACGGACAACCATTGCCAAGCACAATATTTTCGGCACTGCCTGTCATGATTTCGGCTTGTTTGTGCAGATGTATCACTCCTTAGCAACAACGCTCAAAGCCACAACGACCTGTGAACGTGACAAAGCGCTCTCTCATTTTTATATTCATTCCTCGTATATTTATTATCTGCTGGTACCGTTTTATAAGATGATCCCGAAAGCTGCGACCCTGCTTGCAGCACAGGCGATCTTAGCGGTCGGCGGCGTGATCCCGACCTTCCTGATTGCACGGCGGCATCAGGTCAAGGGACTTTCCCTGATCTTCATTTGCTTTGCTTATTGCTTCAGCATTGCGATCATCGGCCCCTGCTATTATGATTTCCATGAAAACGCATTTCTCCCGACGCTGCTGATGTGGCTGTTCTGGGCACTGGATGCAAAGAAAATGATCCCGGCATGGATCTTCAGTGTACTGGTATGCATGGTCAAGGAAGATGCACCGCTTTATATTGTCTGCATCGGCTTATTCTTCTTCTTTGAGAACCGGAGCGACAAAAAGCGCTGGCACGGCGTTCTGATGACCGTTGTCAGCGGTGTATACATGATGTTCATTACAAGCTGGCTGACCGCACACGGCGACGGTTCTGTGATGACATCCATCCGTTTCGGCAACCTGATGATTGATGCAAACGGCGGCTTGAAAGAGGTCATCAAGAATGTGCTGATCGACCCGTCGTATTTCTTCAGCCTGCTGCTGCACGAAGACACGCTGCAATTCTTCCTGCAAGTGATGCTGCCGCTGCTGTTCCTGCCGTTCTGCACGAAAAAGCTGCATCGTTTCTGGCTGATGATCCCGTTTGTGATTATGAACATGTCCGTTGGTGCGGGATATGGCTATGCAGCAAATATCGGCTTCCATTATATTTTCGGGCCGTTCTGCCTGCTGCTGTATGCATCCATCCTGAATCTGGATGACATGGGCGATGAGAAAAAGCAGGATCTTGCGATCGTGCTGGGTTCTGTTGCGATCGTATTCTTCACAGGCACGATCACGCACCAGAAATACAATCTGGAAGCATATGCAGGAAGCAAGGAAGCATTCACCAAGGTGGATGAGGTGCTGGATAACATCCCGAAGGATGCGCGTCTGGCAGCGAGTGCATTCTTTGTTTCGCACTGTGCAAACCGGGATGAGCTGTATTTGTTTGATTTCAACGACTGCGATCAGGAAAACAACCTGATTCTGGAACCGGATCGTTACGACTTCATCACATTCGGCCCGAACACCGATTTGGGCTTGTTTGCATCTCCGATTCTGGAGCAACTCGGCTTCACGATTTACGAAGAATATGACGGTCGTGTTGTGGTTTATAAGAGCCCGAATTACACCGGTTCGTAACCAACCCGAACAAAAAACGAAGGACACTGTAATCCGTTTTACAGTGTCCTTCAGTCTGTCGAGAAAAGGTATC
>DMBA01000161.1 GCA_003446315.1 Ruminococcus sp.
GCCTATCCCGGCAGCGGCATTTATGCTTGCAACAAAGTTAGCTTTCGCTTACCGCAAGGAAGCTGTAATGCACTGGTCGGGCCGTCCGGCGGCGAAAAGCAGCGCATTTCAATCGCAAGAGCGATTCTTTCCGATGCACCGATCGTCTTTCTCGATGAAGCAACAGCAAGTCTTGATCCTGAAAACGAAATACTGATCCAGCATGCCATTGACGAGCTTGTAAAGAATAAAACAGTGCTTGTGATTGCGCACCGTTTGCAATCGGTCATGCATGCAGATGATATCATCGTATTGGATCAAGGAACAATTATCGAGCAGGGCACACACACAGATCTTCTCAAAAAAGGCGGGAAATATGCCGCACTCTGGAAAAATCAGCAGACCGCAGGAAACTGGAAAATGACAATCTGACCGCAAACAAAAGGAGTGAAAACCGCAATGGCTTTCACTCCTTTTTGATTTCGCTGAGCGCATCAATACAGCGAGATGATTTTTGCAATAGCGCGAAGGATCTGGATGACATCATTGGAATTGCATTTTCCGTTATGGTCTGCGTCTGCATTTGCAAGACCTTGTTCCGAAATCACGACTTCCGGATCCTCTGCCAGCAAACGCGCGAGCAGCACAGCATCTGAAACGTCCACCGATTTATCACAGTTCACATCGCCGGTATCCGTCATCGCCGGATGCAAAAAATCAATTTTCGTGCCGTCTTCGAGCGTACCGATGCCGGTTTTCAGATCTAATGTAACCGAAACAGTATCCACGATCTCGCTGTCACGGTAACAAGCTGCATCATACACCACAACGGCATCCGGCAAGTATTCATACCCGAACAATATGTAATCAACATTTCCTACAATACTGCGCACATACGGTTCAATACAGTTTGATTCTGCATCCCAGCCGTGAATGGCGAAATAATGCTCCGGATCTTCGATATCGACCGGCTTGATCGTTTGTTCATAAGGCGTGTCGAAGAATTCCGTGTTGAGCAGCATGGAGAATAATTCTCCTTTGATTTGCAGCGAACCGTCAAGTTTCCGAATGACCTGCAATTCATATTCGCCCTGCTCAGAGCTGTCTTCCATGTCACCGATGAATTTCAGTTTTCCGTTTGAAACTGTGTAGTGATAGGATGTTTCAGAGCTTTCCATTGTCGGAATAAAACGTACTGTGTCTTCTGTAAAAATGAAAATACCGCAACCCGACTGGTAGACACCCGGCTCAATTGAATTCGGCCGTGCATTTTCATTGACATCCGCGTTTGCGCATACATTATATGCGCGGTCAAGTGCAAGGAATTCATAATTGCTGAGATCGGTCACGTCATATTCAAATGTCACTTCTTTTCCGGATTCGCCTGCGGGAATAAATTCTGCATAATCAAAGTCCTGTAAAATCTGATCGCCTTCCTCAGTATTCATATCCGTGAGGTACTGCATGAACGGATGAAGCTGCTCATTGTGAATGGTAATCGGATGTTCAGAGTATTGGTTATATGAGTACGGCCCGTTTATCATTTCATAACCCTGATATGCAACGAGTGCCTGTGCAAGATCAATTGTTGCTTTTTTCGGCAGCTTTCCGTATTGCGGTTCTTTGCCGACAACATGCCCGTCGCCCTTGCCGAGCACGATCACGCCATCCAGCATTCTGTCATCACTTGCATGCACAGTGATTGTTGTTTTACCGTCTTGCGTGATCTTCTTCGTATTCAAAGCAGGCTTTGTTTTATCAATATAGAGTGGATAATCAAAGTGCTGGATATCTTCTTCTGCCGGCTCCTTTGAAATGGCTGCATAAAGACGCGCAGTATATACACCTTCTTCAAGATCATCCAGCAGCATATCTGTAGAAGTCGCAATGAAATTCATTTGATCCATTTTTGTCATCGGCTGATTATGTATGCCTTCCCCAAGAATATTGCCGTTCTGATCCAGTACATCTAAACCGCTGAGCAGGCAATGGCGCTGGACAACCGAATAGATTCCGACCTGATCTGCGATGCCGTCATTGTTCGGGGAGCAATACAGTGCTTCCGGTTTCCGGTTCAGTCTGTCAAATTCCTCTTCATTTGTATTTTCAATTGCAGACCGCATCAGGTTGAGGGGCTGGCTGTTGTCATAATTTTCTGCATGATTCAGTGCCTGCAACAGAATTTCAACAGATTCGCAAAGCGGGACATTGATATTGGTTGCTGTCCAGTGATTGATCTGAGCGAGTGCTTGGAAGTCATCGGTAAATGCCGGAATCAGAGCAAAATTATCAGAAAAACCAACCATCGGAATCGAGATATCTACACTGTTTTCTGCACCCTCAAGCAGCAGATAACCCTCAATAAAGATACCGCTTGTAAAGATCTTTTTCAGATCTGCATACTGCGCAGCATCCAGCGAAACAGTCACTGTTTCTGTTCTGGTTTCCCCTGCCGCAATATGCTTTAAGCCGTTCAGAGAAGCGGAACAGGAAAGCGGCTGCTGCCCTTTTATCTTGTATTTTTTGACGCTCTTGTCATACTCAGCGGCATCAGTTGTCAGCTCAATGCGTGCATCTGCAAACGAAACGTCCTCGTTGCTGATATTGGTCAGCGTCAAAGGGAAGGAGAACTGTGTTCCGCGTTTATCCCGCAGACTGAGCTTGGACTCCCCTTCTGCACCGGTCAGAATGACCTTGTTCCGGAGCGCCGCATCCATCTGCACAAGACCTGCACCCTGCCGCCGCGGTGTCACAAACATATTATTTTCATCGCGGTACGGTACTGCACTTGTCATCAGCAGATTGCGCATATACCGTGTAAGCTCTGAACCGGTCAGACTGCATCCGTTTTCCAGCAGATACTGTTTGAGAATGGCAGCGCAGCCCGCCATATAAGGCGATGCCATAGAAGTGCCGGACATGTTAAACAGTTCGCCGCCATATGCTGCGGAAGTGACATTTGCGCCGACAGCCGTAATATCGGGACGCAGCTCCATAGAGGAATGGATGCCCCAGCTTGTATAAGAGCTGATACCGGTCGACCTTTTGATTTTTGTAAGCGTATCTGAAAAGCGAATGGTCTTGTTTTCGGCATTTTTGAGCAGTTCGCCGTTTTCTCTGGTAATCATACCGATCGGAAGCGAATCTTCACTTGACATGACAACCGGACTGCCGCTTTCATTCTGCACGATAATTGCGGCAACTGCACCGTGACTGCGGGCGTTTGCAGCTTTTTCCGTGAAATAATTTTCGCCTCTGTCGATCAGTGCGATTTTACCGGTCAGGTCAATGTCCTCTGCAAAATCTTCCTCTCGTCCGAATCCGCAGTAAACATATTCATAATCCTGATTCAGATTGAGCGAGCTGTAGAGATAATCAGGCCAATCCATTTCCGGCGTGTAATAGCTTCCATAAGGAATCAGCTCTCCGTTGAGGGTGAAACAGTAGCATTCTTCCATAGAGGGATTATCCGCAGAGGCAACTGCAAGTGCATTTGTGCCTTCGGTGATGAACCCGTTCATCCATGATACATCCGGATTGTCGGCATAATGCGTTTCGCCGTATTCCATTGTACCGTTATCGGAATTGCCCGCAGCGATACAAACGGTAACGCCGGCAGCTTCCGCATGATTAACAGCCTGTGTAATAATGCTGTCCCCCATCGGATCACCATCTATGCCGAGACTCATATTGATCGCATCGACATTCAGTTTGACCGCATCCTCGATCTCCGCAATCAGAACCGCTTCGATATCTTGAGCAGCATCCATAGCCATAAACACGATCTGCGCATCCGGTGCAACACCACTCATCGCAGTGCCTTCCGCATCTGTAATGCGGTTGCCCGCTGCAATGCCGCAGACATGTGTGCCGTGATAATAAAAAATGTCATCATTGGCAACTGCATACGGATCTTCCGCATAGTCAATCGCAAACGGCACTTTGCTGCTGATATATGCCTTGTCCGTATCGAAATCGGTGTTGAATCCGACACCGGAAGCAATGGCATCCAGATCGGATTTGCTGATTTTTTTCTGTAGATTGTCGGCAAGCGGTGCAAACATCGGGTGTGTCACGTCAAGTTCCGTATCAATGACCGCAATAACCTGTCCTTCACCGTCACAACCGGTTTCAGTTTGAAAATACGGGATATTCGCAAGCGGTACCGCGGTTGCCATTTCCTTTTTGACTTTGAGTTTTCCTGTCAGAGAAACGCTTTCCACTTCCGGCATCGCACTGATCTGACCGATCAGATCAACGGGAACATCACACGCAAAACCGTTGACGAGCGTGGTGTAGCGATATCGAACGACCAGCTCCGGATACCATTCACGGATCTGTGAAATGACTGCATCCTGTGCACGGCGAAGTGCATTTGATTTTGCTGCTGCATCCTGTGTTGTGAGATAATCGGGTGTATCGTTTCCTTCCAGAACAGCATCACCGTTCAGTTTGACGATTACGGGAACGGGATCCATGCTGTTCTGCTGCCACGCAGAAGATGGTGGTTCCTGCTGTAAGGAAGCAGCCAGTGCACTGTGTGCATTCTGACCGAATCCGCTGCAAGTCATGACAATAGCAGCAGCAAGTGCAGCAGTTTTTTTGCGTATATTTTGTTTCAATGACGCTCATCCTTTCTGTATCACCGGTTATACGGTCTGATTTTGCGAAACAGCATCAAATGTGCCGCATGCTTTCCGCAATATCATTATTATATCACAAATATTTGTCTTTGTACATAAATTTATGATAACTTATCCAAATTTAAGAAAGAATTCATATTCGCCGTGTTTCGGAGATA
>DMBA01000052.1 GCA_003446315.1 Ruminococcus sp.
CCGAGCGCAGCGATGACGCGGTCAAGCGGCTGTGATTTTGATGCTTCGATCGCACGCAGCAGATTCTCAGCGGATTTTTCTTTGAATCCTTCGAGTGAGAGAAGCTGTTCTTTGGTCAGCGTATAGAGATCGGCAGGGGATTGGATAAACTTCTGATCGAGAAGCTGCTGCACGATCGCCGGGCCGAGTCCGTCAATATTCATTGCGCCCTTAGATGCAAAATGCACGATGGTACGGAATATTTGCGCAGGGCAGGCAGGATTGAAGCAGCGGACGGCAGCTTCCTCGCCGTCTTTTTCCGCGGGTGCACCGCATACCGGACATCGGTCTGGAATCTGATAGGGCAGAGAATCCGGTGCATGGGATTCCGAAGCGAGCACTTCCGGAATGATATCACCGGCTTTGCGCACCCGGATCATATCACCGACGCGGATATCTTTTTCTGTAATAAATTGCTGATTGTGGAGGACAGCACGGGAAACGCTCGTACCTGCAAGTGAAATGGGGTCAAATACGGCGACCGGAGTCAGCACGCCGGTTCTGCCGACCTGTATTTCGATCGAGCGCAATTTTGTCACTTTTTCTTCCGGCGGGAATTTATAGGCAACCGCCCATTTGGGATATTTTGCAGTTGCACCGAGCTGATTGCGCTGTTCAAGGCTGTCGACCTTGACCACAACGCCGTCGATATCGAAGGGCAGATCGCCGCGCTGCGCCCCGATTTTTTCGATTGCGGCACGGATCTCATTGATATCGGCGCTGCATTTTGTATATGGGATGGTGGGGAAGCCGAGTGCATTCAGGCGGTCGATTGTTTCCGAATGCGCAAGGAGCGTTTCGCCCTCGATGCGCTGCAAATTGAACACAAAGATATCGAGTCTGCGCTGTGCAGTAACGGCAGCATTTTTCTGACGCAGCGAGCCGGCAGCGGCATTTCTGGGATTCTTAAAGAGTTCCTCGCCGGCAGCTTCCTGCTGTGCCGAAAGGCGCTCGAAGGATGCTCTTGGCATATAGACCTCGCCGCGCACTTCCAGTACGGGCGGTGCATTTTTGAGCTTCAGTGGGATGCTGCGGATGGTTTTGAGATTTGCGGTGACATTTTCGCCGATGAACCCATCGCCGCGGGTGGAGCCGCGGGTGAGGATGCCGTTTTCATATTCCAGCGAAACGGAAAGCCCGTCGATTTTGGGTTCCACGGTAAAGGTCGGGTGCGTGACGGTTTCCTGCACGCGCTGCAAGAAAGCGTCCACCTGTTCGAAGGAAAAAACGTCCTGCAAGCTCGCCATCTGGACAGCATGTGTCACTTTTTCAAATTTACCGGAAGCGGTTCCCTGCACGCGCTGAGAGGGAGAATCGGGTTCCAGCAGCTCCGGAAAATCGGATTCAAGCTGCCGAAGCTCCCGCATGAGGGTGTCATATTCATAGTCTTCGACGGTCGGTGCATCGAGGTCGTAGTATTCATGTGCCAAACGGGTCAGGATCTCAGTCAATTCCCTGACGCGATCGGCAGCTTCCTGCTTTGTCATGGCATTTTCTCCTTATTGCAAAATCAGCCCGCTGCCGGGATCCGAACGGAAAACCGGCGATTTGCGGGCTGTATTGTATGGATGGGGATTTAATCCGGCTGCAAGATCTTTTCCAATTCGCCGATCAGCAGCGTATGTTCACGGCGTGTGCCGGCGCAGATGCGCAGACCGTTGGGGAAGCAGCGCACGGAAATACCGGCAGCGAGAAGCTGCTCAAAAATCTCATGTGCGTATGCGGTCTTCACGAAAACGAAGTTGGTACGCGGCGGATAGACGGTATCGAGCAGATCGGGATACCGGGAGCACAGGTCGGACAATGCAGTATAAAGCCGCTGTGTCTGCACGATGATCTCATCGCGGCAGTGCTGGAGCAGAGACTGTTCCCGGAGCACCGTTGCGCAGATTTTCTGGGAAATGGCATCGCAGTTATAGGGAGACTTTGCAGCGCGGAGCAGATCTGTCTTGCGCTTGTCCGCAACGGCAAAGCCCATTCTTGCAGCAGCCAGACCGATCGCCTTGGAGCAGGTACGCAGCACCATCAGATTGTCATAGGTATCAACGAGATCGAGCACGCTCTCGTCCCAGAAATCCATATAGGCTTCGTCCACGATGACAAGGCAATCCGGCACAGCTTCGATCAGGCGGATGACTTCTGTGCGCGGCAGACCCAGCGAAGTGGGGTTGCAGGGATTGGAGAAGACAACGGCATTTGCCTGCTTGCACGCTTCGATGAGCGCATCCGTATCAATTTGCAGATTCTCTTTTTTCTGCACGGGAATGACCTCGATCTCCGCAAGAGAGGCATATACGCCGTACATGGAGAAATCGGGTATTACGGTGACAAGTTTCGCACCTTTTTCGAGGAAACAGTTGAGGATCAGGGTAATGATCTCATCCGAGCCGTTTCCGGCAGTCACATGATCGGGGGAAAGCTGATAATAAGCAGCAAATGCTTCAACGGTTTCCGTTGCAAGCGGATCGGGATAGCGGTTGAATTCGATCTGTTCGATCTGGTCAGCGATTTTCGCTTTGAGGACGCTGGGCAGATCAAAATAAGACTCGTTGGCATCGAGCCGGACGGCATAGCTGCCGGTGATCGGGTCATATGCCTTGAGCTTGGTCAGTTTTTCGGGCAAGTTCATATCGGAAATCCTTTCAGTCTTCAAAGCGGACGGCAATTGCATTTGCGTGTGCGGTCAGACCTTCCTTATTTGCAACGAGAATGATGTCATCCTTTGCAGCACGGAGCGCATCCTCTGTGTAGTAGATATAGCTGGAGCGCTTGATAAAGCTGTAAACGGAAAGCGGCGAGAAGAACCGTGCCGTACCGGAAGTCGGGAGAACGTGGTTCGGGCCTGCGTAGTAATCGCCAAGCGGCTCAGAAGCATATGTGCCGAGGAAGACAGAGCCTGCGTTGTCGAGTTTTCCGATATATTCCAGCGGATTTTCCATCAATACTTCAAGGTGCTCCGGTGCAACTTCATTTGCAATGGCAACAGCCTGTTCCGGCGTATCGCAGATGAGGATGGCACCGTAATCATCGAGGGAGCATTTGATGATGTCGCGGCGTTCGAGATATTCCATCTGGCGGACAAATTCCTTCTGTGT
>DMBA01000089.1:0-4762 GCA_003446315.1 Ruminococcus sp.
GGGAGAATCCATGCGGAATCGACTTGACAACTTTCGAATAATCGGCTATAATAATCATGCGGGCATGAATGGGCGGCTAAACCATCCAAAGGAAACCAAATGGACAGAAATCGAAGCCTTTGGACACGGAATACACCCCTTTGTCCGAATCTGTACAGAAATCAAAATAGGCAGAAGAGAAGAAAGGCACGGCAGGATGATGGTACCACCCGCCGGACTGTTTCGGTATATCACTCTGCGCCGCCCCCTTTATAGATATCAGATCGGGGCGGGCTTTCGTATCGACGGTTCACGGGCATCTCCTGAGGCTTTGCTGATGAAAGGAGGCGCTGATTTTGGGACAGGCAAGTATGTCAGGAAAACAAACTGTTCTCATGGATCAGCGCGGCCGAATCAGCTTTCCCGCTGCATATCGCGCTGCGATCGGCGAATTGCTCTTTATCTCCCCCGATCAGAAGGGCCGCGGCTATTTGATCGTGCGCTCCGAAGAAGGCTATAAAGCCGAACTCAAACGCATTGAACAGGAATGCATTGAGGACGGGCTGGATGATGAGGACACCAGCGATGAAGTGCGTGACTATGCAAAGGATACTTCCAGAATTCCACCCGACAAAAACGGCAGAATCACGCTCGTTTCTGCACTCATTGAATATGCAGGGCTTTCTGATAAGGTCGTCGTCATCGGCGTCGGCGAATACGCTGAACTCTGGGACGAGGACAGACTCACTGCATATGAAAAACAGCGCGCTGAACTGCGTGCACGCAGACGAGCCAAAAAAGACAGAGAAAAAGCTGCAAGACTTGCTGCACTCGCGGAAGATGAGGCATAACCATGACAATGTTGAATGTGTATCATGTTTCGGTGATGCTGCGTGAAGTGATGGATGATCTTCGCGTGAAACCAAACGGCATCTATTTGGACGGTACTGCCGGCGGCGGCGGACATTCCTTTGCCATCGCCAAGCAGCTGACCGACGGCGGCAAACTCTTTGCAATGGATCAGGATCCGGATGCAATTGCGGAAGCCGGTAAAAAACTGGCAGGTCTTCCTGCGGAATTGGTGCATGCCAATTTTACCGAACTCGGCAATGTGCTCAAGGCGCATGGTACAAAAGCCGACGGCATCCTGCTCGATCTCGGCGTGAGCAGCCATGAACTGGATGAGGGATCAAGAGGTTTTTCTTATCACCAGGACGCACCGCTGGATATGCGGATGTCCCAGCAGGGAAGATCGGCTGCCGATCTCGTCAATACCCTCTCTGCGGCTGAACTCAGCGATATTCTGTTTCGTTACGGTGAGGAGAAGTTTGCAAGACAAATCGCAAATCAGATCGTTTCGGCAAGAGAAATAAAACCGATCGAAACGACACTCGAACTTGCGGAACTTGTCAAAAAAGGCGTTCCGGCGAAGGTCAGACGGGATAAAAATCCCTGCAAAAAAACCTTCCAGGCAATCCGGATCGCTGTCAATGATGAGCTTAATTGTCTCGCTTCTGCTCTTGATACTGCGTTTGATTCCCTGAAACCCGGCGGCAGACTCGTCATTCTGACGTTTCACAGTCTCGAAGACCGCATGGTGAAACAGGCTTTTGCAAAACGCTGTACAGGCTGTATTTGTCCGCCGGAATTTCCGGTCTGTGTCTGCGGGCATAAGCCGCAAGGCAAATTGGTACACAGGAAACCTCTGACCGCTTCCCCTGAGGAACTGGCTCAGAATCCGAGAAGCCGCAGCGCAAAGCTGCGCAGCATTGAACGGCTGCCCGATTAAACATACATATATACGGCAGTCAGATCGAAAGAAACAACAAAACTTTTTCCATTCGCAAACATTAACAAAAGAAAGAGCATTTTTTAGAATTCGCACAAAACGAGTGTGAGAACGCGGCTGCGGCGGGACGGTAGAAACAGAAAACACCGTCCCGCTGTCGGCTGCAAGGTCTGAGCAGGGGGTGGTTCACATATGGCTGAGCATTACAATTTTCCTGCACAGGATTTTTCGGCTTCCGGTGAATGGAACGGCGGTCTGACCGATGAAGAACGCCGTGCACTGACGCTCCGGAATCTTGCCATGAGCAAGGCTGCAAAAGGGAAACGAAAAAAGAAAAAGTCTCCCCAGAAGCCTGCTGCAAGACAATTGACAGAGCCTGAACGCAGACTCAGGGAACAGGCGAGGATCCAGGAAGAACGTGAGATCCGCAGAGCACTCTCTGAGGCAAACAGACGGGAAGCAGGTATCGGCGAACAGAAGGAAAAGGAGACATCGACCGATCCCAAACCCGTTCAGCAGCCGAAGCCCGATAACCCGAAAAAACCAAAGAAGACACAAAATCAGAAAAAGAAATCTGCTGAGCCGACACCGACAGATGTCAGTAAAATCAATATCGACATTCCGGCGGAACCTGCGCCGAAACCTGTCAGAAAACAGAAAAAATCTGCCGGCGGTCAGAAAAAAAAGAAGCAGACAACAGACAGCCGCACCGTCCGTGCGGCACGTTTCTCCCATGAGGAATCTGCGCCGAGAAGATACCATAACCGCATTACCACAAGCGGTGCGGTCACGCTCGGCATTTTGACCGGTGTGCTCATCGGTACCGTCATCTACGGGCGCGTACAGACCAATGAGGTCTATTCCGTGATTACAGAAAAACAGGCGGAATATGACGATCTTGTTGCAAAAAATATCAGTATGAAATCTGAGATGGAAGGCAAGATGACCGTCAAAAATATCGAGGAGTATGCTGAGAATGAACTCGGCTTGATGCCGCTGGATCAGTCCCAGATCGTCTATCTGCAATTGCAGACCGAGGACGAGGTGACCATCAGCGAGCCGGAAGATAATCTGTTCGTTACCGTGAACGATTATCTTGTCAGCATCTGGGAATACCTGCGCGGAAAATAGCATATATATACAGCGCGGTTCCGTGTGATAAAATGAGATCATAATAAAAATGTGCAGAACAAAAGAACAGGCGGGTGTGTGTCCGGTTTTTCCCCGGCACATGCGAAAAGGAAACGCAGATTCGTCCGGATCATGACCGGGAGTCTGCGGCGTTCCTGCATGCATGCGTTTTCCATGACCATGTGTGCAGCAGAATCCGCCGGCAACAAGGCGGAAGCATCTTGCTTTCGCTTTTTTTATTGGGCTGCATTTTTTCTTTTGTACATCTGAGAAACCGCTGCCCTCATTCCGAAATTTGTCCGCTTCTGCGGCAGAAGGGAGTGCGCTTATGCCGGAGAAATCCGTTAAGAAAAAAATCAGAGCTTCTAAAAATCAGACGTGGAAGCGCGGCTTCCGTTCAAAAGGCCCTTCCAAAAGCATGAAGCTGCGTGCAAATGCCGTGATCCTCTCCTTCGTGCTCCTCTGTGCAGCCGGTCTGACTGCCAATCTTGCCCGCATTATGCTCGTGAAGCACGATGAATATACCGAAATGGCAAACTCCAGACAGTTCGGCACCGATACGCTCCGGGCTGCCCGCGGTTCCATCTATGATGCGAACGGTACCATCCTTGCACAAAGCGCAACGGTCTATAAGATCTTCATTGACCCGGGTCTCTTTGAAAAGGAGATGGCACTCGTCGAGAAGAAAAATAAAGAACTTGAGGAGAACGCCCGCATCAAACAGGAAGCCGGTCAGAATGTCCGGGCAGATGTCGTTGATCCTGCCGATATCAAACAGCAGCTCATTTCTTATCTCGCTGAGATCCTGGAACTCGATGAGAGCAAGGTCGCAGAAGCCTTTGAACGTGACAGCCATTATGTCGTGCTCAAAAAACAGGTCGAGAAAAGTAAGGCTGACCGGATCATGGAATATATCAATGAGATCCATCTCGCAGGAAGCGCCCGCGTTATCTCGATCGCTTCTGTCAGCCGGGAACCCGATACCAAACGCTATTATCCCCAGAATGAACTCGCCGCTTCGGTCATCGGCTTTAATAATTCCGACGGTCACGGCATCTACGGCGTGGAAGCATATTATGACAACTATCTCTCCGGCATCGACGGAAAAGTGATTACCGCAAGAGATGCAAACGGCAACGAAATGCCCTATCGCTTTTCGAAGACCTATCCTGCACAGGACGGCGATGATGTCTATATGACCATCGACATGACCTTGCAGACCTATCTCGAAAATGCGATCACCGATATGGTCGATACCTTCCAGATCGGGAAACGTGCCTGCGGCGTGATGCTCAATGCAAAAACCGGCGCGGTCATGGCAATGGCTTCCGTCGGCGGGTTTGACCTGAATGAACCCTATGAGATCTATGACGAAAAAGAACGGCAGCGCATCAATTCCATCCTCAATGAGGATGAACGCAATGAAGCACTCAGCGCGGCGCGTGAAACACAGTGGCGCAATAAATGTGTCACCGAAACCTATATTCCGGGTTCCGTTTTTAAGGTCTTTACCGCTTCCGCTGCGCTCGAAGAAAATAAGGTCAATTACAATAACGACAGCTTTTACTGTAAGGGCGTGATTGATGTTCACGGTGTTCCGATTCACTGTTCCAATACCTACGGTCACGGCGCGCAGACCTTTGAGGAAATCCTCAAAAACTCCTGCAACCCGGCATTTATCACGATCGGTCAGCGGCTCGGAAAGAATCTGTTCTTCAAGTATTTTGAGTCGTTCGGTCTGACGGAGAAAACCGGTATTGATCTTCCCGGTGAAACAAGCTCGATTTATCAGCATCTCGAAAACATGAGCGATGTTGACCTCGCTGCTTGTTCCTACGGTCAGAACAATTCCCTTTCCCCGAT
>DMBA01000089.1:4891-11015 GCA_003446315.1 Ruminococcus sp.
GTCAGCAAGATCGTCGATCATTCCGGCAATGTCGTCCTTTCCAATGAAAAGGCGGTCAGAAGACAGGTCGTTTCCGAAGAAACGTCTGCCCAGATGCGCAAAGCACTCCAGTATGTCGTTGATAACAACGGCGGAAGCAACGCCTATATCAAAGGCTATAAGATCGGCGGTAAGTCCGGTACATCCCAGAAGCTCATGGGCAATGTCCAGAAGGGACAGGAACAGTATGTCGCTTCCTATTGCTGCTTCGCGCCGGCGGATGATCCGGAGATCGTGCTCCTCATTATGGCGGATGAACCGAATAAATCCATCTCTTACTACGGCTCCACGGTCGTTGTGCCGTATTCCAGAACTGTGATGGAAAAAGCACTTCCGTATCTCGGCTATTATCCCGAATATTCCGATGAAGAAGCAGAATTGCTCGATGTCACCATCCCGCTGCTCATCGGTGATACCGTTACTGCTGCACAGGCGAAACTCGAAAAGCTCGGTCTGAACAGCGAGATTGTCGGTGACGGGCAGGATGTCAATGTGCAGATGCCGATCACCGGTACGTCTGTTGCAAAGGGCGGCACTGTGCTCCTCTATACCGGCAATAATTCCAGTTCCGAAAAGGTCACTGTGCCCAATCTCATCGGTATGACACTCGCTGAGGCAAATGAGGCTCTTACAGAAGCAAAGCTCAATTATGTCGCAAAAGGCTCCACCCGTGCCGATGTCACCGTTTTGCTCCAGAGTCTGCCGGCAGGCTCAACGGTGCAGGAATGGTCGGTCATCAGTCTCGATCTCGGTACCGATGATGAAACAGGCTGATCTGCCGCACATCTGCTTTATCATTCTTTCTGTTTCGCCGGTGCTGCGTCCCGGCGGAAGATCATGCTTTTAGGAGATTACCATGAAACTCTATTCTTTGCTCGAATCTTTGCAGACGGCGCTGCCGGATACCGAAATCACCGGCGTGACCGATAATACCAGAAAACTTGTGCCCGGAATGGTCTTTGTTTGTATTCAGGGTGCGAATTTTGACGGGCATTCTGCTGCGGATACTATGCTTAAAAACGGCGCTGTCCTTGTCATCGCGGAACGGGATCTCGGTCTTGGCGACCGGCAGATCATCGTGCCCGATACCAGAAAAGCATACGGCGATCTCTGCGCTGCGTGGTACGGGCATCCCGAACGGAAGATGCGCTTTGTCGGCGTGACCGGTACAAACGGGAAAACAACAACGGCTACGCTGATTAAGGAAATGCTCCGGAAAGCCGGTCAGAAAGTCGGGTTGATCGGTACGGTGCAGTATGAGATCGGGGATGAGATCCTTCCTTCTCCCAATACCACGCCGCTGACCGATGCCTACTTCGCACTCCTTGCAAAAATGGCGGATGCGCAGGTCGATACCGTTGTGATGGAAGTTTCTTCCTTCGGTCTGGAACAGCACCGCATTGGCCCGACTCATTTCAATATCGCTGTTTTTACCAATCTGACACAGGATCACCTCGATGTCCACGGCACAATGGAAAACTATTATCTCGCAAAACGCATGCTGTTCGATATCTGCGATTTTGCACTCGTCAACGGGAATGATCCCTACGGCAAACGCCTGTTCCGTGAGATCTCCTGTGAGAAAATGACCTACGGTATCCGGCAGGATCCCGCAGATGCATTCGATATCATGGCGGAAAAGGTCACGCTGAGCACGGAAGGTACCACGTTTACCCTGCTGTCCGGCGGTGATGCCGTTCCCGTTCAGATGCGTATGACCGGTATGTTTAATGTCAGCAATGCCGTTGCTGCAATGACTGTCGGGCAGAAACTCGGTATTCCGGATGCCGATATCCGGACGCTGCTCCTCGATTATCCCGGCGTGCGCGGCAGATGTGAGGTCATCCCGACTGCACTCGATTTTACCGTCATCTGTGACTACGCCCATACCCCCGATGCACTCGAAAAAGTGCTCGCAAGTCTCCGCGCATGCACCGTCGGCAGACTCATTGCCGTGTTCGGCTGCGGCGGTAACCGGGATGCGGCGAAACGTCCGAAAATGGCGCAGGCTGCTGCCAAAATCGCAGACTTTATCATGGTCACTTCCGATAATCCCAGAGATGAGGATCCCATGTGCATTATTCAGGATATCTTAGGCGGTCTGGAAGGTTCCGATACACCCTATCAGACAGAACCCGACCGCGCAGAAGCCATCTATCTCGCCATGAAACAGGCGAAAACCGGCGATGTCATTCTGCTTGCCGGCAAAGGACATGAGGATTATCAGATCATTGCAGGCGGCGTGCATCTCCATATGGATGAGCGTGAACTTGTCGCGGATGCCGCAAAACGAATCTTTACCGAAAAAAACTGACCGGATCCGGAAGGCTGCCTGAAAGATCATATGCAGCCTTTGCAGGAACCCGTTCGCAATCGTTTATATTCCCGCGTGATAAGCGGTTTTTCTGGAGGACATTATGCCAATTTGGTTGACTCTTTGCGCGGCAGTAACCGCTGCCGTGATCGCTGCCGTCGGCGGCTTCGTGCTCATTCCCTTTCTGCGCCGGATCCATTTCGGGCAGACCATCCTGGAAGAAGGCCCTGCATGGCATAAATCCAAACAGGGTACGCCGATCATGGGCGGCTTCCTCTTTATCATCGGCAGCATTGCTGCAACGGCACTCGGCTATACCGTCTGGCGCGTCATCGGCGGCGTGGATGTCACCGATCCGCAGACCGGTACACAGGCGCTCCGGCTTCTGACCGTTGTCCTGTTCTCTCTGCTCTATTCCGGTGCCTGCGGCTTTACCGATGATTACATCAAAGCCGTCAAAAAACAGAATCTCGGTTTGAGTCCAAAACAGAAAATTCTGTTTCAATTGGTATTTTGTTCCGGCTTTCTGGCAATAATGTATGCACTGGGCGATCATGATACCACAATTGATCTGCTCTTTGTCAAACTCAATTTCGGCATCTTCTATTATCCCGTCATGATCCTCTTTATGCTTTATATGATAAATGCGGTTAATCTCACGGACGGCATCGACGGGCTTTGCGGTTCTGTGACCGTTGTTTCCATGCTCGTGCTGACCATCCTCTGCGCGGCAGGCGATCAGCTTGAGCTTTCCCTCTATGCAATTACCGTTGCAGGCGGATGCATCGGCTTCCTCGTGTGGAATCTGCACCCGGCAAAATGCTTTATGGGCGATACCGGTTCGATGTATCTCGGCGGTGCCTTTACTGCTCTCGGCGTTGCTTGCAGAATGCATCTGCTGCTCGTCATTGTCGGTGTCGTTTATGTCGCGGAAGCACTCAGCGTGCTCATTCAGACACTGTACTTCAAGTATACCAGAAAAAAATACGGGGAAGGAAGAAGAATCTTCAAAATGTCCCCGATTCACCATCATTTTGAGCTGTGTAAATGGAGCGAATACAAGATCGTGACCGTTTTCTCGATCGTCGGACTGGCGTTCGGTGTGCTTGCGATCCTCTTGCAGCTCTGATGCCACTTTATCACAGCAGAACGGAGCGTATGGATCATGGCAGCTTCTACAGCAAAATCAAATACGAACCGCAGCAAAACCAGAGTCAGACCTGCCGGCCGCGGCAAACGACTCATTGACAACGATCTCGACGGTGTGCTGCTCGGTACGGTCATTGCACTGCTCGTCATCGGTTTGCTGATGATGTTTTCGGCTTCCTATCCGGCAGCCATCGAGGACGGGCAAAGCGGTACGTTTTATGCCGTCAGACAGCTCGTGTTTGCCTGCGCCGGTCTTGCCGCAATGGGCATCCTCAGTATCGTCAATTACCATATCTTTGAAAAACTCTGGGTCTCCGGTACTGCATTCGGAATCGCTGCCCTTCTGCTGATCGCTGTGCTCATTCCCGGCATCGGCAAAACCGTCAACGGCGCGACCAGATGGATCCAGATCGGCAGCGGAAGCGGCGGCATTACCTTCCAGCCTTCCGAACTCATGAAAATTGCGATTGTCCTGTTCTTCTCGATGCTTATTGTCCGGAATGAACATCGTATGAAATCATTCAAATACGGCGTTTTGCCCTATTTGATGATGCTCGGTGCTGTCGCCGGACTGATGATGGCGGAACCGCACCTTTCCGGTACGCTCATCATTGCAACACTCGCTTTGACCCTCATTTTCGTCGGCGGCGCAAGACCTGCACATTTCGGGATCCTCATCGGCATCGGTGTGCTCGGTCTGACCGCAGTCGTTTTGTTCCTCATGTACCGCAGAGGCATCGGCTATTTCCAGAACCGGATCCTCTCGTGGCTCGATCCCTTTAACGAGGAATATATGCAGGACGAAACATGGCAGACCTGTCAGTCCCTCATTGCAATCGGTTCCGGCGGAATGTTCGGGCTCGGACTCGGCGCATCCCGTCAGAAATATCAGTATCTCCCGGAAGCACAAAACGACTTCGTCTTCGCAATCCTCTGCGAAGAATTCGGATTCGTCGGTGCTGTGACCGTCATTTTGCTCTTTTGTCTCCTCATTTTCAGAGGCTTCTATATCGCTGCAAAAGCAAAAGATAAATTCGGGATGCTTGTTGCGGTCGGTCTGACGATGCATATCGGTTTGCAGGCGCTGCTCAATATCGCTGTTGTCAGCAATGCCATCCCGAACACCGGTATCTCCCTGCCGTTCTTCTCTTACGGCGGTACCGCTTTGATGATGCAGCTCGCCGAAATGGGCGTTCTGCTCAATATTTCCAGACAGGCAAGACTCGACTGAACACATAGGAGTGAAAATGCCAGAATATCTCGATCTCTATTATGCCGATCAGCAGAAAACCGGTCAGCGTATCGTGCGCGGGGAACCGATACCGGACGGATGCTATATCATGCTCGTCAGCATCCTCACCCGCAGACCGGACGGGAAGATCCTCATAACCCGCCGCGCACCGGAGAAAAAATATGCCGGACGCTGGGAAATTACCGGCGGATGCGTGCAGGCAGGGGAGTCGCCCTGTGAAGGCGCTGTCCGGGAATTGCGTGAGGAAACCGGCATCTCCGCACAGACAGCCGATCTCGTGCCGTGCGGTACGGAGATGCGGAAATACTTTGTCCACAACTTCTTCCTGCTCGATCTGCAATCTGATATTACCGCGGTATCTCTCCAAAAAGGAGAAACCGATGCTGCAAAATGGGTCTATCCCGCAGAATATCTTGCGATCTATCAGCAGGATCAGGCGGTGTCTCACCATATTCCGCTGCTCATGCGGCATTATCCGGATATCTTCTCAGAAAGCAAAATGCAAAGGAGTATGCAATGAAAGTTTTGATGGCGTGCGGCGGTACCGGCGGTCATATCAATCCGGCGCTCGCAATTGCCGGTATTATCGCAAAAAATCAACCTGATACGGAATTTTTGTTCGTCGGAACACCCGACGGAATGGAAGCGACCCTTGTTCCTGCTGCCGGCTATCGGATGGAATTTGTCCAGTCAGCCGGCTTTCAGCGCAGTCTGACACCCGAAAATATTGTGCGGAATGCAAAAGCCGTGCGCTATCTCATGACTTCCGGCGGACATGCCCGCAGAATCGTGAAGGCGTTTCAGCCCGATCTCGCAATCGGTACGGGCGGCTATGCTTCCGGGCCCGTCATTCGGGCGGCACAGCAGCTCAAAGTCCCGACTGCGATCCATGAACAAAATGCGTTTCCCGGTGTGACCAATAAACTGCTTGCCAAAAAAGCAAACGCCGTTATGCTCACATTTGATGCCGCAAAACAATATTTTCCCGCAAATGCCAGAACCTTCGTGACCGGCTTGCCCGTCAGAAGCAATCTCACAAAATGTACGCGGGAACAGGCAAAACAAAAGCTCGGCTTTGAAGACGGCATGACCGTTCTGAGCTTCGGCGGCAGTCAGGGCGCAAAATGTCTCAATGACCTTATGCCCGATCTCATGCAGTGGCATCTCGCTTCGGATTTGAAGATCAATCAGATTCATGCTTACGGTCAGCACGGCAGAGATTCGTTCCCGCAGGAATTGCAGTCCCGCGGGATTGCAGACCATAAACGGCTGCGTGTCTCCGAATATATCCACGATATGGATGTTTGTCTCGCCGCTGCCGATCTCGTTATCAGCCGTGCCGGTGCTTCGACACTCTGCGAACTCGAAGC